>DATIET010000268.1:0-3009 GCA_035455615.1 Thermodesulfobacteriota bacterium | reverse complement strand
CTTAACCGTTCGTGAGGTCGAACCTTATCGGCACCACTACCCAGCTCGATATCGCGCTGCCGTTCTTCTTCCCCGGGCTGAATATCCATTTTCTGACGGCGTCGAGGGCGGAATTATCAAGCACCCCGTAGCCGGACGACTTACGTATCTCTATCTTCCCCACGTTGCCGCTCTCGAGCACGAATACGTTCAGCACTACGAGCCCTTCATATCCGTGGCGCTTGGCGATCTTCGGGTAATTCGGCTTGGGGTTCACGCCGTAATCCGGATAGCCGATTTCGGCGCCTCTGCCGGCGCCCTTTGTGTCGAGCCCAGTGCCGCTGTCTCCGATCCCGCTCTCTCCGGCTTTACCTTCGGACGAGACGTTATCCGTCTCTGCGGCGTCCGCCGATGTAATTGAGCTCGCCACGGATGTTTCTGTACTTGCAGGAACGTTATCCCGGCTTATTATCTCTTTTTTCTCGGACTTTGTTACGGGATTTTTCTTTGCTACCTTCTTTACGGTCTTCTTTTCAGGGGCCTTCTCGGTTTTCTTTTCGGGTTCAGGCTCCCTCATCGCCGCGGGCTCGAGGGAGCTCCCTTTCCCCTTTCCCGGATCTTTATACTGCGTCGTTACGCCGACCATGAGCGGCCTTGCTAATTCGTCGGGCTTTTCCGGAGTGAAGGTAATAAGTGTTGTGATGACCGCGGCGTGCAGTACCAACGAAAGGATAATGAATATTCCGATCCGCGAAGAGGGCATACGGTATTCTCCGGGTTCAGGGTGCTTCCGATTTCTCGGCGGCGATGGCTATCTCTTTAGCCCCGGCTTCCTTGGCCTGGCTTATCAGCTTGACTGCATCCCCTAGGAGCGCGTCCTTGTCTCCTTCGAGTATAACGACTTTGGTATTGCTCTCGGATAAGGCTTTTTTTAATTCCTCTTCGAAATTATCTTTCTTCGTCTCTTTCTGGTTTATAAAAGTTTTCCCGTCGGTAGTCAGGGTTACCACCACGTTTCTTGCAACTGTTTCGGTTTTGGAGACTTCTGGGAGGTTGATGTTCGCCCCTGATTCGATAAGGGCGGAGCTCGTGATCATGAAAATTATCAACAGCACGAGGAATATGTCCGTGAGCGGGGTGATATTGATTTCCGCTACGATGTCGTCGTCCGTCTTTTCGTCAAATTTCCCGATCGCCATTTCCGGTTCTCCCCTGTTTGTAAGCCTGCACGAATTTAGAGTGGTTGATCCTGAGCTCGGCGTTTATGGCGGCGACCCTAACCTGAAGGTAATTGTAGGCGATGACCGCTATAATGGCTACCACGAGCCCCGCTGCCGTAGCGACGAGCGCTTCCGAGATGCCCCCCGCGACTACAG
Organism: Thermodesulfobacteriota bacterium; assembly: GCA_035455615.1. Lineage (GTDB taxonomy): Bacteria > Desulfobacterota_D > UBA1144 > Nemesobacterales > UBA2774 > 2-12-FULL-53-21. The sequence continues at coordinate 1,654 of DATIET010000268.1, read as the reverse complement.
AGAAGCCTCCCGTGCCGGCGATCGACATGTTATGGAAGGACTTGATGATGCCGACGACTGTTCCGAAGAGGCCGATGAAAGGGGCGCTGCTGCCGATGGTTCCGAGTATCCAGATGTTCTGCTTGAGGTCCTGGACCTCTTCGTACCTGTTTTCTTCCAGTTTCTCGGATACGTCTACTGGATCAATTGCTTTTTCTTCCGCGAGAACGGAGTGATAAAGCCTCGCCTGCACGCTTTTCCTGTGTTTGTTGCAGACCGAAAGTGCCGCGACGATGTCCCCCCTGGTCAATGGAGGCACGACGAGACTAGTTAGCTTCCTCGTTGAAGCCGCAATGCCGCTGAATGCGAAAACCCTTTCGCCGAATATTGCAACCATGATTATGGAAAATAGGATAAGAGGGTAGGTGGCTATCCATCCCTGCTGTATCAAATCGATTAAATTCATACTCTGCATATTCTGTCACCTCTTAATTCCTGTTTCGTCGTGTTGGTTTAAGTACTCTGATAACGTCTCGGTAATAGGATAATCATATCCGATACAACCTGTTCCTCAATCGCTTAGGTAGAATCTTTAAAAATATTCACTGTTCTTTAACCGGTCCCGGATATGGGTCATGCATAATCCGCGGCTCTCCATATGCAGATTTATTTACCGCAGTCGATCATCACACCCCGGGCTCGATGTAACTATAAGAAGGATACATTATCTTGAAACGCCCTATCTGATAATGAATATCAATATTGGTAAAATTATTATATATGGAGATAGGTTAGTGTCAAGATTAGTTCTTATAGTTTTCTGTTGAACTCTCTCCATTTATTCTCGAAGTTGTTTGAGAATCTCCAATACCCACTGTCCGAAACTGAACTATCCGAGTTAATTACGACGGCTTGAATTATGTAAAAACGGCTTATAACACACTCCGAATATTAAAGATTATACACCTCCCCGAGACATTGGCATGTATGTTGCACGTATACGCTTGATATGCGAAAAACAATTAACATCAAGGATGTCGCAGTCGTACTCGGATTATCGGCGACTTTTCTCGTAGTCGCGTTGCTGGCGTTCTCTTTTCTGATTATCACGTTGATTCTCGTAGTGCTCGGCTTCACAGGAATTGGAGGTACAGCGGCTGCGATAGCAAAAATTCTGCTGTTTGTTTTCTTCGTGCTTTTTGTAATTTCTCTGATCCTCGGACGACGGGGAGTAGAGTAATAAATAACTATCTTAACCGTAGGAAATGGTAGGTGAATTAAATGAACTGGGACCAAGTAAAAGGCAACTGGAAACAACTGAAGGGGAAGGCGAAGGAAAAATGGGGAAAACTGACTGATGACGATCTTGACGTGATAAACGGCAAGCGCGATCAGCTCGTAGGTAAGTTACAGGAGAGATACGGGTTCTCCAAGCAACAGGCTGAGAGAGCCGCTGAAGATTGGTCAAGGAACCATTAACATGGTCTATAACTAATTTTCCGAAACTGCTTATTTATCCCATACCTCTAGCCGCCTTATTCCCCGCACATCCGGGGGGTAGGGCGGTCTTTTTCACCGGGAGCATATAAGGCCTCCTCTTGCCTTCTTAACTTCGGAGATTGAATTGTCTGTAGTCCTCATTTTCGTATAAGGAGGTGATTAATATGTTGAGCTG
>DATIET010000267.1:0-2060 GCA_035455615.1 Thermodesulfobacteriota bacterium | reverse complement strand
GAGAGCCGGGTAAAGCTCACCGGGATAATCAAGGATCTCCACATGCAACCCGAGGAGAGGAGGTACGTCTGGATACCGAGCGGCCTCGAAGCCGTCACTCAATCAGGAGGCAGGTTCTCGGCGGAAGCGACCATATCCACTTACGAGGCCGGCAAAAAAATCTTCTATACGCTCATACTCAGGAACGTGAACGAGCGCATCGAGGCGACGAAGCGCATACGCTCGCTCATGGACGCCGCGAAATATCTCGAGGAGGAGATAAAGGACCTCGGCAACTTCGACGATATCATAGGCACGAGCGCCCCGATGCGGGAGGTCATGCAGGACGTTAACCAGGTCGCCGGGACCGACAGCACCGTGCTCATACTGGGCGAGACCGGGACGGGCAAGGAGGTGATCGCGAGGACGATACATAAATCGAGCGGCAGGAGCGAGAAGCCGCTCATAAAGGTCAACTGCGCTGCTATTCCCGTGCACCTGATAGAGAGCGAATTCTTCGGGCACGAGGCGGGCGCGTTCACGGGCGCGACCAAAAAGCGTGACGGCAGGTTCACCCTCGCCGACGGCGGCACTATATTCCTCGACGAAGTCGCGGAGCTTTCCCTCGACCTCCAGGCGAAGCTCCTGCGCGTGCTTCAGGAAGGGGAGTTCGAGCCCGTCGGAAGCTCGAGCACGAAAAAGGTGGACGTCAGGGTCCTCGCCGCCACGAACCGCGACCTCAAAAAATGCGTTGTGAATGGCGGGTTCCGCGAAGACCTCTACTACAGGCTGAACGTGTTCCCCATAACACTCCCCCCGCTCCGGGACAGGACAGACGACATAGAGCTTTTCGCGAGGTCGTTCGCCGCAAAATTCGCGAAGAGGATGGGACGGGAGTTCCATCCGCTGAACGACGATTGTATAAGACTTCTGAAATCATACCCCTGGCCCGGAAACGTAAGGGAGCTACAGAACGTGATAGAGAGGGCGGTCATCACCTCCCGGGGAAGCCGCCTCGACCTCCACCGCTCGTTCCCCGAGACCTCCGCTCAGCCGGCCTCGACGGCCGCCGGCCCCGCAGAGTCAGCGCCTGCGGGTTCGATATTGACGCTCGAGGAGATGAAAAGCTTCGAGAGGGAAAATATACTGAGGGCGCTCGCCTCTGCATGCGGCAGGATTTACGGTGACGGCGGCGCCGCAACAATCCTCGGCATGAACCCCTCAACTCTCCGCTCCCGCATGAAGGCGCTTGGCATAAAAAAGGAAGGTAACGGTAATTGAAAGCCCGGTTAAGTTCTCATCCCCTTCTTAAGTCCGACATTCGATGTCCAGTAATCGCTCTAGCGGCACAATCCGATATCTGTATATCGTTTAAAATCACGACTATTCACCGTGAATATTCACGTATCGCTTAATCTCGCAGTGCGCCATACAATCCAATCCACCGCGTAACATCCTGTATTCGCTGATTATATTTCCATACAAGACTTGGCACGCTCCCTGCATCATTCGACATAGATTAAAAACTAAAGAGGAGGTGTTAAGAAATGAAGAAAGTTTATATGATCGGTACCTTTTATGTCCTTTTAGTCTTTGTCCTCTATGCCCTATCGATTTCTCTGCTCGCAGCAGCCCAGGAAGGCGCTCTCGACGGGAAGACCTTCGCGGGCGAGATGGGAGAAACGGGCAAGAAAAAGGGCGACAAGGACGAGCTAATATTCAAGGACGGCAAGTTCAGCTCCGAAGCGTGCGAGAAGTACGGGTTCGGCGACGCGCCTTACACGACCACGGCAAGCGGCGGCGCGACTACGTTCGAGGCCGATACCGTGAGCGTGAAAGAAGGGAAGATGCACTGGTCGGGCACGGTGAAGGGCGACGAGCTCACCGGCACGGTAGTGTGGACGAAGGAAGGCCAGGCTCCCATCGATTACTGGTTCGCCTCGAAGTTGAAGAAGTAAGCGTGACTTGTGATCAAAATTATTTTGCATTGCCAAAATAAATAATTCATGGGGAGGTGTAAAATGATGTTGAATCTTAATTTGAAGTATGCAGCTTGCGTTATCGCTCTTTCCGTAACGGCA
>DATIET010000266.1:0-10755 GCA_035455615.1 Thermodesulfobacteriota bacterium | reverse complement strand
CGTCGACGGAAACGAGCGAATCGCCGAAGAGTACGACCTCGTCGCCGACCGATACTCCCGGCACGTCCGTCACGTCCACCGTTATCAGGTCCATGCATACAGTCCCGGCAAGAGGAGCGAGCGCGCCCCTTACGGACACCTTCGCGCGGTTGGAAAGGCTCCTCATGTATCCGTCCGCGTAGCCTATCGGGAGCGTAGCTATGACCGAAGGGCGCTTCGTAACGAATGTGCCGCCGTAGCTCACCGGCGTGCCCGCGGGGACGCTCCTCACCTGTACTACGGCCGTCTTCAGCTTCATCACGGGCCTGAGCGGAAGCCCGCCCGAGCCGTCAGAGCCGTAGAGCATTATGCCGGGGCGGACGAGGTCCATGTGAGCCTCGGTGAAGCGCTTGATCGCGGCGCTGTTGGCCGTGTGTATGTAGCGGGGGGTGAAGCCCCTTGACCTTATAAGCGTTACGAAGCCCGAAAATTCCTCAAGCTGGGCACGCGTCCTGTCAGGGGATTCCGAGAACGCGGAGGCCAAGTGCGTGAGCGCGCCCTCCATGACGGTGTGCTTAAGCCCGGCGAGGCCTTTGAGAAACGCGTCCATCTCCTCGGGCCTTACCCCGAGCCTCGTCATGCCGGTGTCTATTTTCAGGTGATAGGGGGACTTCTTCCGGACTTTCGCGGATTCGGCGTCGAGGGCGCGGGCCGCGTCGAGGGAGAACACGCACGGCGTGAGCGAATGCTCGACCGCGACTGCCGCCTCGTCGGGCCTCATGCCGCCCAGGAGCAGTATCGGCAGCTCTATGCCGTAGTCCCTTAGCTCGACCGCCTCTTCGACGGTGGCCACGCCCAGCATGTCAGTCCCCGCTTCTTCCAGCACCCTGCTGACCTCCACAGCGCCGTGCCCGTAAGCGTCCGCCTTCACGACGGAAAGCACCCCCACGCCTTCATCGACGAGCCCTCTTACGACGTTGAAATTGTGAATTAACGAGTCGAGATCGATCTCAGCCCAGGTAGGTCTCATGAATATATGTAATTATCCCAAAATTCATAAGCGGGTCAATAAAAAAGGGCCTGGTTCGCGCGCTTTTCGCAATTATGTCTGGAAATACGACATAGTCATTAAGAGCGGTACAGGTCAAATATTTATATGTAAACAATCGGGCAGGATAGAACGGTTCTCATATGGCAAGAAAGATGCATTCGAATATATCTAGAGAGATATTTGTGGAGCTTATTATTTGGAGAAAAAAGATGAGAACAAAGTGGAAATTACTTGCTGTGGTTCTAATGGCGTTAATAGCGTACGGGTTATCCGGATGCTATGCGGGCCCGGGTTATTATTCGGGTACATATGAATCGTATTATGATGGACCGTATCCACTCGGTGGAACATACTATCGGTACGCATACCCTTCAGTGTATCCGATATATCCGGGATATGGGTTTGGGTATTATGGATTTCCGTTACCAGGGTTTAACTTCTATTACTATAACTATCATGGCGGGAAACACTACTGGCACGGAAACAAGCATTGGCACGGTAATTATTATTATGGACATAGACCCGATTATCATAGTAGATCCGGTTATCATGGTAGACCCGGCCATCATAATTACCCAGGGTCTCATTATAAGGGTGGTGGGTACCATGGAGGCAGGCATAGATGAAAAGAAGAAATTCGCTCGAAGTTCAATGAAGCCGATGAGAAGTGCAATCTAACCGGCACCTCCTTCTACAGACAGTGAGCCGCATAAGTTATACGTGAGACATAAAGAAAATAATCCTCCAAATCCGATTTATGGCGCGATTACTATAATCCGCCAATCCTCCCAAATCCAGATTTCAGCGCGTTTATCGAGCTTATTGTTTGAGATGCTTATATATGCTAGAATTTCAACGAATAAGCATGGACTGAAGCTGCTTAATGGAGCAATTTAAATGAGATATGCGTTAAATTTGATCAGTTTCTTGATACTTGCAATGCTTTTAGGCGTGGGCCTCATGGTTCTCGGTACGGGCCAGGCATGGGCCGGAGCAAATCCCTGCGCCATAGGGATCGAGAAGATAGAGATCCCCGACCAAGATACACCGTTCGATTTTGAGGTTACCGGGACTATTCTTGACAGTGTTACATTAAGCGACCCGAGCGACCCAACATTTAACTTCGGAATAAATATAGACGATACAGTGACTGTAACGGAACTGGTCCCTCCGGGGTGGGAACTCGCAAGCATCGAGTGCATAGAGGGGACAAATCAGTGCGGTATAGGTGTATTCGAACCCTGCCTCAGGGCCACGGTAATCGGGAACAGCGTTACATTCTTCTGTGAGGATATTGACGAAGCATTCTGTGTGTTTACCAACGTTAGAGTAATAAATGAGAACATACCTACCCTTTCCGAATGGGGGCTAATAGCCATGGCGGGTATTATGGGTTTAACCGGATTATTTATAGTTATGAGAAGAAGGAAAACTGCGGCTTAAAAAGGGTAAGCAAAGCTATATAAACTTAAGATATACAAGCAAAAAGGGGGCTTCGGCCCCCCTTTTTTATTTCACCGGCCGACGGCGGCATGGTTTCCCTAATGATAATTTCCCGGACCTTGTATTTTTGAGTTATCACATATATATTTTAGGCTAGTCTAAATTATGAATTCTCGCACGGGACGCCTATTCGTGAAATTCGTGAGCACCAGGGGCCGCAGAATTCCAACCCTGATACTGATATTTACGCTCGTTCTGCAATTGTACCTGCCGGGGGCCGCTTTATGCCTCGAAAACGACGGTAGTGCATCCATCGAGGATTATCTCAGCGGGGACTGCGCCGATTCGTTCGCGGATTCGAATACCGGCAGCTTAACGCCCCCTTCCCTGGGCGGGAAGAAATATCTTGGTGAGGGACACTGCGGGCCCTGCCTCGACATACCGCTTGCAGAAGGGATCATCCATAGAGATACACATTCCGGGTGTAATGCCGATTCAGATATGCCTGTGCAGATATTTGCCGCATACATAATGCCGGCTTTCCTCTATCAGACAACATCAATAAAAAATACGTTTAAAGAAGCTTCACACCGGAGAGACCCTCTCCCCGGTTTTATTCAAAGCGTCATTCTGATCTGTTAAGCCCTCACGAACATCTTACATTCGATCCGGCTTCATAGGCGGGTTCAGTGGTTCTCCGCCCGTTCAGCCGGCATATCCGGTTTTTATTCATCCATTTACCGAGGAGAAATTAAATGCTCATAAAGGCATTCTTAATTGCTGCGCTGATTGCATTGCCGGGCCTAGCCATTGCGGAAGACAGCGATAAGCCGGCCCCGGAGGAGTTCACGGAGCCCGAGGGCCCTATTACACTGCGCGAGGCCCTTGCGCTCGCCCTGACAAATAACCCTGCCCTCGCGGCCTTCTCGTGGGAGGTCCGGGCGAGGGAAGCCGGGACGATTCAGGCGGGGCTCCTTCCGAACCCAGAATTGGAAGCGCTGCTCGAGGAATTCGGGGGGTCCGGCTCGGTCGAGGGGTTCAAGGGGGCGGAGACGACAATCCTCCTCGGCCAGCTCATACCTTTAGGGGGCAAAATCTCCAAAAAAAAACGGCTCGCCGCTCTCGGCGCGAGCCTAGCCGAATGGGATTACGAAGCCGCGCGGCTCGACGTGCTGACCGGGACGGCCAAGGCGTTCGCGGACGTGCTCGCGGCCCAGAGAGAGCTTGAAATCACGGAAGAACTAGCCGGCCTCGCGGAGCGCGTCCACAGCACCGTAGCCGAGCAGGCCGCGGCCGGGCAGATCTCGCCCATTCACAAAAAACGCGCAGGAGTCGCCCTCTCGCAGGCAAAGATAAGGGCCGGACGCGCCCGGCGTGGACTGGAGGCGGCGAGAAAAAGCGCCGCCGTGAAATGGGGGAGCACGAACCCGAGGTTCACCAGGGCCGAGGGGAGCCTCGATATTTTATCCCCCCTGCCGCCGTATTATCACCTTGCCGAATACGTTTCGCAGAATCCCGACATAGCCCGGTGGACCGCGGAGATGGAGGAGAGGGAGGCCGCGCTCAGTCTCGAAAAAGCGGACGCCATACCGGACCCGTTCGTGAGCGGGGGGTACAGGCGAATAGCGGAGAACGACGATAACGCTTTCGTCGTCGGGCTCTCGATACCTATACCCATACTCAACCGGAACCAGGGAGGGATACTCGAAGCGCGCCGCAGGGTGTCGAAGGCGGAAGAAGAGAAGAGGGACGCCCTGGTCACGGTCAGCGCATTTCTTTCAGCCGCGTATAAAGACCTTTCGGCGGCGTACGAGGAAGCGGACACCCTCAGGAACGAGGTGCTGCCCGATGCCGGGGATGCGTACGAGGCGATCTTCGAGGGGTACAGGGAGGGGAAATTCACGCTCCTCGACGTGCTCGACGCCCAGAAGACCGTGTTCGATACGGAGATCCAGTACTTACAGGCGCTCCGGACTTACCACCATTCGCTCGCGGACGTCGAGAGGCTCACGGGGACGCCGATAGACGAGATACAAAACAAAAATATTAGCGGCTCTCAGAAAAACGGAGGAATGAAATGAAAAACAAAATGGTTCTCTACGGACTTATCGCAATTCTGGTTTTCGGTTACGTACTATTCGGATGCGGGCAGCAAGGTGAGGACGAGGCGCACGAAAATCACGGTAACGGGCATGGTGAAGAACACGCCGACGAGCAAGGGGAAGAAGGGCAATTAACACTCTCTCCCGAAGCAATCGAAACGTTAAAGCTTAAAACGGCACCGGTAGAGCTGCGAGCTTTAGGGGGAGAAATTATTACCACAGCGGTCATAGAACCCGATCAGACCAGAATTGCCCACGTAAGCCCGCGCATCCCGGGGAGGGTTGCGGAGGTGAAGTCCTTCCTCGGGGACAACGTGGAAAAGGGGGAGGTGCTCGCCGAGCTCGACAGTATAGAATTAGGACAGGCGAAGGCGGAGTACCTGAAATCGAAGGCCGACCTCGAAGTCGCGCGGGCCGGCTACCAGAGGGAAGACCGACTCTATAAAAAGCAGATTTCGTCCGAAAAAGAATACCTCGACGCGAAAGGAGACTTCCTCCGCTCGGAAGCCGCCCACAACACATCGGTCGAAACCCTGAGGCTCCTGGGCCTCTCGGACGGCGAGATAAGCGTTATCTCGTGGTCGGGAAGAAAAACCCCGCCCTCCATATTCCCCCTCCTGGCACCGTTCACGGGCACTGTGATAGAGCAGCACACCGTGCTCGGCGAGCTTATAACGCCCGAAGACAACGCCTACACAATTGCCGACCTCTCCCACCTCTGGATACAGCTCGACATCTACGAAAAGGACCTGAGACTGGTCAATCCCGGAAAGAAGGTGGTGATAACGGCGGACGCCTACCCGGACGAGCGGTTCGAGGGCACCGTGAAATATATAAGCGATACGCTCGACGAGTCCACGCGTACGGCAAAAGCGAGGGTCGAGATACTGAACCCTGAAAGGAAGCTCAAGCTGGGGATGTTCGCGTCAGCCGCCGTTTCACTGCCTTCCTCCGGCAGGAAAGAAGTCATTGCCGCGCCCGCATCGTCAGTACAGCAGATAAGGGGGAAGCCCGCGGTATTCGTCCGGAAAGGGGACAATACGTTCGGGGTGAGGGAGATCCGGCTCGGTCAGGGCTCGGAGAATTTCGTCGAGGTATTGAGCGGGCTCGAGCCCGGGGAGCAGGTCGTGACCGAGGGCGGGTTTTATCTCAAGTCGCTCGTCATGAAAGAAGAGATGGGAGAGGGACACTCGCACTGACGTGGAGGAGTAATTCAAAATGCTGAACCGCATACTCGAATTTTCATTGAGCAACCGTTTCCTGATCGTAGTGCTTACGCTTCTGTTGACCGCGATCGGCGTAAGGTCGATGCTGAGCCTCCCCATAGACGCCGTGCCTGACGTGACGCCCAATCAGGTGCAGATACTGACGAACTCGCCGGGGCTCGGGCCGGTCGAGGTGGAGCAGTTCATAACCTTCCCGGTGGAGACGGCGATGTCGGGACTCCCCGGTATAGAGAGCATACGCTCGGTCTCCAGGTTCGGCCTTTCCGCCGTAACCGTCTCTTTTGAAGAGGACATGGATATCTACTTCGCCCGCAGCCTCATTCTCGAGCGCCTGGGACAGGCGCGGGAGATGATCCCCGAAGGGTTCGGCACGCCAGAGATGGGCCCGATATCCTCGGGGCTCGGAGAGATATATCAGTTCGAGGTGAGGGGCGAAGGGTACTCCCTCATGGACCTCCGCTCCATACTGGATTGGGACATAGCGTTCAAGCTCAAGTCCGTGCCCGGAGTGGTCGAAGTCAATACGTACGGCGGGGAGCTTAAAACGTACGAGATCCAGGTCAACGCCGAAAAGCTCGTCTCGTACAACCTGTCCACAGATCAGGTATTCGAGGCGCTCGAGAGAAATAATAATAACGCGGGAGGGGCGTATATAGAGCGGAACCAGGAGCAGTATCTCATCCGCGGAGAGGGGCTCGTAAAGAGCCTCCCGGACATCGGGAACATAGTCGTAGCCGCCCGGAGCGAAGGCACACCTATATATATACGGGACATAGCGGACGTGAAATACGCCCCTATGGTGAGACAGGGGGCGGCCACGCGCGACGGGAGGGGCGAGGCTGTGACAGGCATCGTGATGATGCTCGTGGGTGAAAATTCCCGCACGGTCGCGAACCGGGTAAAGGAAAAAATGGAAGAGATCAAAAAATCACTCCCGCCCGGGGTGGAGATCGAGACCTATTACGACCGGACGGAGCTCGTCAGGAAAACGATCGGCACCGTCGCAAGGAACCTCTCGGAGGGCGCGGTACTCGTTATCGCCATCCTCTTCCTTCTCCTCGGCAACCTGAGGGCGGGGCTCATCGTCGCCTCCGCAATCCCCCTCTCGATGCTCGTGGCGTTCACAGGGATGAACTATTTCGGCATATCGGGGAACCTCATGAGCCTGGGCGCCATTGACTTCGGCCTGATAGTGGACGGCTCAGTCGTCATGGTCGAGAACATAGTCAGGCATCTATCGGGCAGGCATAAGAACGAGCCCGCGCATACAGGGGGCGCTACGGGAGAGGGGAAACATACGGCCGGCGTGATACTCAAAGCCGGTAGGGAAGTGCTCCGCCCTATAGTCTTCGCGGTCGGCATCATTATCATCGTATATATCCCGATCCTCACCCTCGGGGGCGTGGAGGGGAAGATGTTCAAGCCGATGGCCCTCACCGTAATATTCGCGCTCATCGGCTCTCTCGTCCTCTCGTTCACTCTCATGCCCGTCCTCGCGTCCTACTTCCTCCGGAGGACTGTCGAAGACAGGGAGACGTTCGTAATCAGGAAAGCGAAGAAGTATTACATCCCCCTCGTCAGGAAAACGATCGCGAGACCGAAGGCGACGGCAGGGATAGCCGCCCTGGTGTTTTTGCTGAGCCTCCTCTTCGTCCCGTTCATGGGTGCGGAATTCATACCCAGGCTCGACGAAGGGGCGATAGCCCTTCAGGCGTCGAGGCTCCCGAGCGTATCGCTCGAGGAGTCAGCCAGAAATACAACGATGATCGAAAAAGTATTAATGAGATTCCCCGAAGTGGTTACCGTCGTCTCGCGTTCCGGAAGACCTGAGATCGCCACGGATACGATGGGGGTTGAAACAAGCGATATATATATAATCCTCAAGCCGAGGGATCAATGGGAATCCGGGGATACAAAGGAGGAGCTGATAGAAAAGATGGAGCATGCGCTCGACGAATCCCTGCCGGGGACATTGTTCAGCTACTCACAGCCTATAGAGCTCAGGGTGCAGGAATTGATAGCGGGCGTCCGGTCAGACGTCGCCATAAACGTATACGGCGACGACCTCGATACCTTGAAAAATCTCGGGGACGATATAGTGAAGTCGGTATCTAAAGTCCCCGGCGCTGCGGACACGAAAGCCGAGCAGGTGGCCGGGCTTCCTTACCTGAGGATCATTATAAACAGGGACGCCATAGCGCGGTACGGGATCAACGCCTCGCAGATACTCGATACGGTGGAGGCTATTGGGGGAAAGACCGTGGGACAGGTGCTCGAAGGCCAGAAACGGTTCACGATGCAGGTGCGGTTCAGGCCCGAAGACAGGGGGGAATTCGAGCGGATCAAGGACATACGAATATCCGCCGCGGACGGGAAGCTCATACCTTTGAGCCAGCTTGCGGACGTGAGGGTCGAGGAAGGCCCTGCTCAAATAAGCCGCGAGAACGTCCACAGGCGTCTATCGGTTGAGTCCAACATAAGGGGGAGAGACCTGGCCGGTTTCGTCGCGGACGCACAGGAGGTGGTTGAAAGCGATGTGAAGCTCCCGCCCGGCTACTGGATCGAATGGGGGGGACAGTTCGAGAACCTGGAGCGCGCGAGCGGAACCCTCGCGATCGTAGTCCCCATGGCGCTGTTCCTGATATTCGTGCTCCTGTATACGACGTTCGGATCCGTGCGCCCCGCCGTCATGATCTATCTCAACATACCCATGGCCGCTACGGGAGGGATCGTCGCGCTTTTTCTGAGAGGCATGCCGTTCAGCATATCCGCGGGCATAGGGTTTATAGCACTGTTCGGGATAGCCGTCCTCAACGGGGTAGTCCTGATGTCGTATATCATCCAGAAAAGAAAGGAAGGAAAGAGCCCCGGAGAGGCCGCCCGCGAAGGGGCGGAAATACGCCTCCGCCCGGTGCTGATGACGGCGCTCGTGGCGAGCTTCGGATTCATACCGATGGCACTTTCCTCAGGCGCGGGGGCGGAGGTGCAGCGCCCGCTGGCCACGGTAGTGATCGGGGGTATCGTGACGTCGACGCTGCTGACTCTTCTCGTGCTACCGGCGCTATACGCCTGGCTCGAGAACAGCGGTGCAAAAGATACGGACGCGGTATCCGGATAATTTACTGTCGGATGTACTGAATTCGGACAATAGATAATAACCGTTCATGCCGGATTGCCCGCTAATCATTGAATATAATTTCCGGCACCATGTTTGCAATACCCATTTGAAGCGAAAATTTATCCTGATAAGGGAGTCGGAGCGATGAAAGAGTATAATACGGACGGATACACTGCATACGTAAAATATTTCGTCATAGCGGCGCTCGTAGCCGCATGGATACTCGCAGCGTGGACAGGGTTCATGTTAGGCGTCGTCCCATATACGCCCGGGGACGAGAAAGACGTTCTACTCCTCGGATATACGAGGGCTGAATGGGGTATTATACATTCATGGCTGAGCGTGACCGCGGTCTCGATGACGGCTGTCGAGATATTAATAAGCCGGAAGTCACTCAGGGAGTTCATGAATTATCTGACCGAGCCCCAGGGGAAGGAGGCCGCCGATTGAAGCGGCGGGTGAGCGGCGTTAACCGCTAAGAATAAAAATTGGAAGAGGGGTTGAAATCATGAGAAGCATACTGCTGAATCTTACACTGATAGTTCTTGTTATCGCGGCGGCGGCCTCCCGCGCGGAAGACGATACGATGAAGAAGGCGGCCGCGCTCTTTAAGCCCATACCCGCGGCGGCTCCCGATGACAAGGAAAACCCCGTAACTCCGGAAAAGGCGGAGCTCGGGAAGATGCTCTACTTCGATCCGAGGCTCTCGGCCTCTGACCTCATAAGCTGCAACACTTGCCATAACATCGGCACGGGAGGCGTGGATCTGCAGGAAACTTCTATAGGACACGCCTGGCAGAAGGGACCCAGGAACGCGCCTACCGTGCTAAATTCGGTATTCAACATAGCTCAGTTCTGGGACGGGAGAGCGAAGGACCTGGCCGAGCAGGCCAAGGGGCCGGTACAGGCGTCTGTCGAGATGAGCAACACCCCGGACAGGGTCGTAGCGACGTTAAAGAGCATGCCCGCATATACGGATTATTTTAAGAAATCATTCCCCGGCGAGACAGACCCGGTTACGTTCGACAACGCCGTCCGGGCAATAGAGGCGTTCGAGTCTACTCTGCTTACCCCGGATTCCCCGTTCGACAGGTATATAAAAGGGGACGGCTCCGCGCTCACCGAGGGCCAGAAGGAAGGGCTCGCGCTATTCATGAATAAAGGGTGCGCGGCTTGCCATAACGGTGTCAACGCGGGCGGCGGCGGGTATTTCCCGTTCGGGCTCGTTGAGAAGCCCACCGACGAGGTTAGGCCCCCGGGGGACAAGGGGCGCTTCGCCGTAACCAAGACGAAGAGCGACGAATTCGTGTACAAGGTCCCTACACTCCGCAACATATCCCTCACCGCACCCTACTTCCATTCGGGTAAGGTATGGGACCTGAAAGAGGCCGTGGCGATAATGGGCTCGGCGCAGCTCGGCATGGATCTCACGGACGTGGAAGTGGACAGGATCGTGGATTTCCTGGGAGCCCTCACGGGCGAACAGCCTGAAGTAGTCTATCCGATACTGCCGCCAAACGGCCCCGACACGCCGCGCCCCGTGCTCGACATCCCGTCGACTACCGGCAAGGGACAATAAGGCGGAGACGCGCACCGGAAGCCATCCGCCAAATGAACTGACGAATCCCCCTATCGCTATAACCCCAAATATCTATATAATTCTCATAAGCGTGTTGAGGGAGGGGATAGCTCCGGGAGCAAGACTCCATAGCCGATCAACCGCATCCGCATAAACGGGAGGACAGATATGTACGAGCTTTTTAATTCGGTCGCGTTCAGGGAGGCGACGCTGCAGTTCGAGAGGGCAAGCAAGCTGCTGGTCGAAGACGACGGGCT
>DATIET010000265.1:0-3906 GCA_035455615.1 Thermodesulfobacteriota bacterium | reverse complement strand
AGGCTCGAGCAGGCGGGCCTGGAGCAGGCAGAGCGCCTCGTCGAAGTCACGTTCCTCGTCATTACGGCGACCGTGACTGTTTACGGTCTTACCGCAAACCCTCTGGCGAGGAAGCTCGGAATCGCTAAACCCGACCCCCAGGGCGTGCTCTTCGTAGGCGCCCATACATGGGCAAGGGCGATGGCGAAATTCCTCCAGGACAACGGTTTCAAGGTGTCCCTCGTCGACTCGAACTGGGGGAACATCTCCTCGGCGCGCCTCGACGGACTGAACGCGCAGTACGAGAATATACTCCACGAAGACGTCTCCGAGGAGCTAGACCTCGAAGGGATCGGGAAGCTGCTGGCCGTCACGCCGAACGACGAGGTGAACTCGCTGGCCGCCCTCAATTTCATCGAGCTCTTCGGGCGCTCCCAGGTGTATCAGCTCCCGAGGCAATCTAAATTCAGGGCGATGACGGAACAGGCGATTCCGAAGCACCTGAGCGGGAGGCTCCTGTTCACGCCCGAAGCCACGTATTCGAACCTGTCGGCGAAGTTCGGCTCGGGGGCGGTGATAAAAAAGGTGCCGCTGACCGCGGAATTCGGGTTCGACGCCTTCAAGGACCTCTACGGAGAGAAGGCGGTGCTGATGTTCTTGATAAAGGAGGGCGGCGAGCTGCTCGTATTCGCTCACGACAACTCCCCGCTGCCCCAGCCCGGCCACCAGATCGTGGCGCTCGTAAGCAATAACGCAGAAAGCAAAAACGAAAGAGCCTGAACCGGGGGAGCGCCTTTCCTGCCCGGAGCCGGCCCGACCCTCCCCCGAGTATGACTACATGGTGTTCGCGGCCGGTCTCCCTCGTCACGGGCTTATGTAATCAGTATCCCAGACGGCGGGGGAATTCTAAAATCTATTTGTCGCCCGTCCCGGAATTCTCCTTATTCACGGTCAGGCCTGAATGCGTCTGGAATAAATATCTGAAATCTCATACTATAGTCTTAGTCCTGCTATACAATTACGGCATGATCCGGAGTATGCGCATACGCCGGTGAGGCGGGCCGGATTAACGGGACTTTCCCGGGGGATATTCTTCAATGGGTGAACATTTTCTAATCGGATTCGCTGCGATAATTGTGCTCGGCATCGGGGCTTACTGGGTCTCGTGGCGTCTCAGGATACCAGCGATCCTCCTGCTCCTGGCCTCGGGATTCGTCGCAGGCCCGGTTACGGGGTTGATAGACCCCGACAGGATTTTCGGCGATATACTCCTGCCCGTAGTCTCGGTCTGTGTTGCCGTGATATTGTTCGAGGGCGGGATGAACCTCAAGTTCTCGGAGCTCAAGGAGATAAGGCGTGTGGTCGTAAGCCTCGTGACTATCGGCGTATTGGTCACCTGGGCCGTCACGGCTGTAGCCGCTTATTTCCTCTTCGGTTTCGAGCACCAGATAGCGGTCCTCCTCGGGGCTATCCTCGTAGTGACAGGCCCCACCGTGATTATGCCGCTGCTGCGGAACATAAGGGCGTCGGGGAGGATGGACTCGATAATGAAATGGGAGGGGATAGTGATCGACCCAATCGGGGCGCTGCTGGCGGTTCTCGTGTTCCAGTCGGTCATGGCGGGCGGGGTGGTCGAAGCGTCGGAGCAGGTCGCTTTCAGCGTGCTGAAGACTGTTATCGTGGGAGGGGTGATCGGAGTGGCCGGGGCGCGGGCGCTCATAACGATATTGAGGAAATACTGGGTCCCCGACTATCTTCAGAACCCGGTCACGCTCATGATACTCATCGTCTCTTTCGCGCTCTCGGACTATATACAGCGGGAATCGGGGTTCGTCACGGTCACGATAATGGGCATAGTTCTCGCGAACCAGAAGACTGTGAGCGTGAAGCGCATATTGGAATTTAAGGAGACGCTCAGGGTACTCTTCATTTCGAGCCTCTTTATTATTCTGGCTTCGAGGCTCACCTTTAAAGATCTGGATTTTATCCTGACATACAAGAGCGCGCTCTTCCTCGGAGTGTTGTTTTTTATCGCGAGACCGCTGTGCGTATTCCTGTCCACCCGGAGGAGCGGCTTGCAGATGAAGGAGAAGCTGTTTCTTTCATGGATGGCGCCCCGCGGCATCGTGGCGGCCGCCGTAGCCTCGGTTTTCGGTCTGAAGCTCGTGGGCAGCGGGTTCGCGCAGGCGGATCACCTGGTCAGCATTACGTTCCTCGTAATCACGGCGACGGTGCTCGTTTACGGCCTGACAGCGCCCGCCCTCGCCAAGAAGCTCGGCGTCGCCAGGCCCGACCCACAGGGTGTGCTCTTCGTGGGCGCGCACGACTGGGCCAGGGCTATAGCGAAATTCCTCCAGGACGACGGCTTCAAGGTGTCCCTGGTCGATTCCCACTGGGAGAACGTGTCCTCCGCGCGCAGGGACGGACTAAACGCTTATTACAAAAATATCGTTCTCGACAACGTAGCCGAGGACATAGACTGCGAAGGCATTGGCAAGCTCCTCGCGCTCACGTCGAACGACGAAGTGAACTCTCTCGCGGCGCTCAGCTTCGCCGAGACCTTCGGCAGGTCCCAGGTCTATCAGCTCCCGAGGCAAACCGGCTGGCATAATCCGCATGAAGAGAATTACGTCTCGGATCTTTCGGGGAGGTTCTTGTTCCGCCCCGAAGCGACATTCGAGAATATCGCCAGGAAATTTGGCTCCGGCGCCGTAATAAAGAAGACGTATATGACGGCCGAGTTCGACTTCAATGCGTTCAGCGGCCGTTACGGGGATAAGGCCATTCCGCTCTTCCTGATAAAGGAGAACGGCGACCTCCTCGCCTTCGCGAACGATAACCCGCCCGTTCCGCAGCCCGGCCACTGTCTCGTAGCGCTCTTCGTCGAAATCACGGACGTCATGAGCGCGAGCGAGCCGGCGTAGCCGGCCCGCATCTCAATCAAAAGCATTTTGCGGTTTCCATGAGTGTATAAGCGTTTAGAATCGATTGCGGATGATTACTGCCTGAGATTCGTATGGTCAGCCGGTTATCACGGCCAAGATAAAGCTGACGATGAACATCGCCGCAATGATTCCCATCATGACTCGGGGGGGCTTGCTGCTTGAACCTTTTTTAGCGTTGGGGACGCTCGTCTGGGCGAAGCTCTCCCTCCTTTTCATGAGCCCCTTTCCGGCGCGGGAATGCGATTTCGGCTTGGCCGCTTGCTCGGCCTCCTTGGCCTGAACCCTTTCCTCGACGGCCTCGGCCGCCTCTCTTATTTCTTCTATGCGCTCTTCTTCGGACATCTCGTTCTTCTTTTACGTATGATACACGCCCGCCCCGGCCTGAGTAATTTCTGTCGGCCCGGCCGGTGCATGAGATTATATCGGGTTATCTTGAGACTTCCAAGTTGGGGCCGAACGCGTATTCCTGCGCCACCTTGAGCTGGTACTTGAGCTCCTTCACCAGTATCCTCTGCAGGTCGGTCCACGCGAGCATGCCGTAATACTCGCCGTCCTGGTCGAGTATGAAGAGGTGCGATATGCCGTGCTCGTTCATGAGGTCGAGACATTCGTAGAATGAAGATTCGAGAGTAACCGTATGAAGGACGTCGCTCATGATTTCTGCTATCCTGACCTCGGACGGCTTCTTGCCGAGGGCTACCAGCTTGGTGGCGAAATCCGAATGACCCACGACTCCGACTATGCGGCTCCCCTTCATGACTCCCGTCGTCCTCACCTTGAAATTCCTGAGCTTGAGCGCGGCGACGTCGGCAGTGTCTTCAGCATCCACAAAATAAACCCTGTCTCTCTCGCCGATCAAATCGCGGACTTTTAGTTCTTCCAACATGGATGCTCACCCCCTTTCGCGTATTTTTTACAGCCCGGGCATATTTAAATACTCACGGAGAGCTTGTTTAATACTCACGAGCATTTATAAATCCCC
>DATIET010000264.1:0-4430 GCA_035455615.1 Thermodesulfobacteriota bacterium | reverse complement strand
ACATCTATTAAACTGCCGAGGTAGTATATTTTTTTCTCAATTGGTTCCTTATTATTATTGCAGTCAGGTTTAAGGCTACGACAATCAATATGAGGAGCATGGCAGTGGTGTATACCATAGGTTTCGCCGCTTCGACGTTGGGCGACTGGAACCCTACGTCGTATATGTGAAATCCCAGGTGCATGAACTTCCTTTCAAGGTGCATATACGGGAAGTAACCGTCGATAGGGAGCTGCGGGGCCAGCTTTACGACCCCTGTTATCATAAGCGGGGCGACCTCTCCCGTGGCCCTAGCTATTGCCAGTATGAGACCCGTCAATATCGCGGGCATGGCGCTCGGTATTACGATTTTCCAGGTGGTCTCGAACTTGGTGGCTCCGAGCGCCAGCGACCCGTCCCTTATTTCCTTCGGCACCGCCGAGAGGCCTTCCTCGGTCGCTACGATCACCACGGGGACCGTAAGAAGTGCAAGTGTGAGAGATGCCCAGAGGATGCCGCCCGTCCCGTAAGTCGGGTTGGGCAGGGCTTCTTTGAAAAAGATGCCGTCCAACGTGCTTCCGAGGCCGTATATAAAAAAGCCCACCGCGAAAACGCCGAATACGATCGAGGGCACACCGGCCAGGTTGTTTACGCATATCCTTACAATCCTTACGAGCACGCCCTGTTTTGCGTATTCTCTCAGATATAGAGCCGCCACGACCCCGAACGGCAGGACTACCACGCTCATAATAAGCACCATCAACACTGTCCCGAATATCGCGGGGAATACGCCCCCTTCCGTATTCGCTTCTCTCGGTTCGGCCGATACGAACTCCCACACTTTCGACATGTAGAACGAGGCTTTCTGGAACCAGCTCATATCATTAGGTCTGTACGCTCGTACGATATTGCCTGCGGGCATTTCCTTTTCCCTGCCGTCGACAGACGCTATCAGGACCTTTTCTTTATTGAATTCAGCGTAAAGGGAGGATAGGATCACTTCCTGCTCTTTATATTTTTCCTCTTGCTCTTTAATCTTTGTCTGGATTTTGAGGATTTCTTCCCTGTTGTCCCCTCCCTTCATCTCCAATCCCCGGATATCCAGTCTCAGGCTCTCGATCTGGGCGTTAATTCCGCCGATGGTACCCTTTTCTATCGATTTAATTTCATCGGCGATCCTGGCATACCTGGGAATCTGCTCTTCAAGCACTGGCCAGCATTCCTCGTTGCCGCTGCATATAATTTTTCCACTCTCGGATACTTCTTTTATGAAGCCGTACATATTGCCCCATTCTCTCCGCTCTAGCACGACGGCGAATTTGGGATAAGTTGTCGACTCTATCTGGTCATCGTCCACCCATCTGAAATCGAGACCGTATAAATCCCTGTTTCCGATCTTGAGCTGGGTCCGTTCTATATACGGCTCATCTTCGGCGGCGTTATAGCCTTTGACCTTTTCGTGCCCCGTGATTTCGCCAAGCACCATATTCCCGTCCTTGAGCCTGATCTCGGCAACGTTAGCGGGCCAGAAAAACCCGAGCCCCTTTGCGGCTATCAGATAGAGGAGCCCGGCTATCATGAGGAGGCTGAACATCAGGGCCACGCCGGTCAGCCATACAAAAGGGTCACCGCTTTTCCAAAACTTTTTATTCATTTCTTATACCTCAATGATTGGTCAGACATGTGCATTTCAGCGCTCATTTTATAATTGTCCGAATTTTTTCCTTAGTCTCTGCCTTACGATCTCCGCAGCGGTGTTCACGATAAAAGTAAAGAAGAAGAGTAGAAGCGCCGCCAGGAACAATACCCTGTAAAGAGTCCCTCCGTGAGGGGCTTCGGGTATTTCAACGGCTATATTTGCCGATAACGCGCGGAAGCCGTTAAAGAAGCTCCAGTCCATTATCGGGGTGTTTCCGGTCGCCATGAGTACGATCATCGTTTCGCCTATGGCCCTCCCCAGACCGATCATTACCGCCGAGAATATGCCCGGACTCGCCGTCGGAAGTATGACCCTGATCGCGGTCTGCCATTTGTTCGCCCCGAGCGCCAGCGACCCGGCGGCCAGGTGCTTGGGTACGCTCGTCAGGGCGTCTTCCGAGATGGTGAATATTATCGGTATTACCGCGAAGCCCATGGCGAAGCCGACGATTAAAGAGTTCCTCTGGTCGTATTGTAGACCGAGGACATTATAAAACCAGGACTTGTAGTCTCCGCCGAAGATTATCTGTTCTACAGGCGCATTTAACCATAATGTCACTACCCCTGCCATCAGGATCACCGGCACAAGTAAAAAAAGCTCCGACCCTTCTTTGAACCTGCCTTTTATACTCCTCGGCGTGTATTGCCATATAAAGACCATAGCTAAAGTAAACAATGTGAGAACTATCGGCAGCGTAAACACCGCGGGGATAATTTTTTCTATGATCGGAGCGAGCCAGAGGCCGGCGAAAAAGCCCAATACCACGCTCGGAAGCGCGGCCATGATTTCGATTACAGGTTTGATCGTATTCCTGAGCGCGGGGTGCATGAACTGGGATACGCAAATCGCGCCGAATATCGACAGCGGAACCGCAAACAATAATGCGTATATGGCGCCTTTTAACGTGCCGTAGGCTAAAGGCGTTAAACTGAACTTGGGTTCGAAATCGTCGGTCCCTCCGGTCGACTGCCAAACGTACTCGGGCTTACTGTATCCCTCGTACCAGACCTTTTCGAAAAGGGTCTTGAAGCTCGTCTCCGGGTGAGGGTTATCGACGTCCCAGTCGTACAGCTTGCCGTTCCGGTCAACCGCAATTATTCCGTCCGCCTTGGGCGGATAAATAAGGTTCTTGACCTGGGGCCCGTCTGTTTTGAAGGATGCCAATTTCTGTTCGGACGTCGCATGATAAAGGTTTATGTTGCCGCCGTTGTCTGATGCAATAAAACTGCGGTCCCTGGCCGAGGGGAGTATATCGACCACCGGAAGCTCCAGAGGAGGAAGCTCGTGGATCCTTTTCAGGGCTCTGCTCTTCTGGGTATCGGGCTCTGACACTTCGAACCATACGGACACATCGCCTGCACCGTCCCCGACGATAAGCGAACGGTCTCCCAGCATGTAGGCAAGCGCCGTTACAGGGGTGTTTGAATTGGGAGCAGCGTTTAAAACGTCTAGGAGCACGGGGTTTTCCTTGTTTCTCACGTCCCAGTGGTACAGCTTTCCGTTGCCGGTCCCGGCATAGAGGTTCCAGAGGAAGCTGTCAAGCTCAAGGGCGGTAACTTTGCTTCCCTCGAGGTTCCCGGTCAGGTTATGCGTGATTTGCCTCTTTTCTCCCCCCCCGAGTAACGACGCCGTTTCGACCGATGCCGTTAGTAATAGTTCTCCCCCGGTTGTATATGCCGCCCCTGCTCTCTCGCCGTCTTCATTTTCTTCAAAAGCGATTATTTCGAGAGGAGAGGTGCCGAAATTCAACGGGTCTTCTTCTTTCACTGCAGGGGTGATATTTCTCTTATCGCCGTCGAAGGACATCGTATAGCTCAACCGGACGGGAAGTATATTGCCGTTCTCTGTTCCGAAGCTGTAGAGCTCGTTGTTATCCGAAACGTAGCTCGAAACTATTTTTGTGCCTTCGAGGCCCGGGAGCTGCACCTTCTTGATCGTGCTGCCGTCCTTGAGAGACAGGAAATTGACCGCTCCGTCGTTCGTAACTATGAAACCTATTTCCTTATATTGTTCGGTCCCCGCTGCCATGAACGGGAACTGGCTCTCGTCCGGACTGTCGAGTGAATATGACGCAAGCTCGGGGGATTCCTTCAGGATAAAGCTGCTTACCAGCTCCGATTTTACACCCTGCCATAGAGGGACGGTTTCGAGCCCGATAAATACGAGGATAGCTATGATACAAAGGATTATCGCCACCCCCCCGATCGTGACTATTACGGTCGCGATGCGGTCGACAAGTTTCCTCCGCTTAACCCCGGAGGAAACTTGTCTAAATTCTTTCAGCTTAACTTGAGGCGTCATAAATCGTCCAGTTGAGACCGTATTTAGTTTTTACTGATAACAATCAGTTAGCGATAACCGTCATCTGTTCAGAGTCAACCGTTGCGGGAAGCGGCATGTAGCCGTCTTTGATTACAACCTGCTGTCCCTCCATGCTCAGGACGTATTTTAAGAACTCCAGACGAAGCGGATCGAGCGCCTCGTTCGGTTTCTTGTTGACGTAGAGATAGAGGTATCTCCCGAGAGGATAGGATCCGCTTACGATATTATCAAGGGTAGGCTCCGCGCAATCCCCGGGCTTCTTGCCGAGCTTGAGCGGCTTGACGCCCGACGTCACGTAACCTATTCCGCTGTACCCGATAGCGCCCTTATCTTCCGTAACGCCCTGAACGACCGAAGCGGAGCCCGGCTGTTCCTTAACGGAGTCTTTGTAATCGCCCTTGCAGAGCGTATGCTCTTTAAAAAAGCCGTA
>DATIET010000263.1:0-3473 GCA_035455615.1 Thermodesulfobacteriota bacterium | reverse complement strand
GAGGAAGCCGGGAAAGCTGCCGTACGTAACCATTAACGCGTCCTACGACCTCGAGTACGGCTCTGACTCTCTCGAGGTGCACAGGGACGCGATTCATAACGGGAGCCGGGTTGTGCTCATCGACGACCTCCTGGCGACAGGGGGCACCGCAAAAGCGGCCGGGGACCTCATAGAGAAACTCGGAGGGGAAATCGCGGGGTTCTGTTTCCTCGTCGAGCTCACGGAGCTCGAAGGTCAGAAAAAGCTCTCGCCCCACCCGGTGTGGTCGGCGGTCAAATACGAGGCATGAAACAGATTGGCATTATCTTAAACCCGTCGGCAAAGATCAACAGCAGGAGGACCGCTGCGGTCATCAAGAAGCTCGGCGATATATTCGGCGGACGGGCTATACTCCGCACGACAAAGAACAAGCTCGAGATCGCCGGGGTCATGAACGAATTCCGCGGGGAAGGTGTAAAGCTGCTCCTCATAAGCGGGGGGGACGGAACGATATGCAGCGTAATGAGCGCCTATCTGAAGCTCTTCGGCGATGACGAGCTGCCGGTTATCCTGCCCCTGATGAGCGGTACGATTAACATGATAGGCTCGGACGCTGGTCTCCGGGAGAGCCAGTTCGCGATATGCCGCAAGTTAAACGACATACTCAGGCGGGGGGCGCCCGTAAGCGTCATAGAGAGGGGGCTTATCCGCATACTGGATTCGAGGCTCGACGAGCCCTATTACGGGTTTTCGTGGATAGACGGGTTTCTCTATCGATTCCTCATCGATTACTACAAACAGGGCGCGGGAATCCAGGTAGCCTCAATTATGACCATCAAGACTATACTGACGCTATTATCGAACGGGGGCCGGGGCCCGTTCGAGAACGTGGAATCGACGGTCTACGCGGACGGTGAGAAACTGCCTCATGACGGCCACGTCCTGATTATTGCCTCGAGCCTGAAAAAATTTGTCTTCGGCTTCGATATATTCGCCGAGGAATCCGTGCCGGGCACATCCTTCAATATGGTCTATGTGAGGGAAAACTATATAAAAGAGCAGAGACACACGCTCCCCCTCGGGCTTTACAGGAGCCTCAAGTCGGACAAGAACGGGGATTTCGTGAACAGGGCCGTCAGCTCTCTCCGGGTCGAACGGAACAGCGGGTACATAATCGACGGAGAAATATTCACCGGAGAGGGGCCGACCGACGTGCTTCTGGAGGCCGGACCGAAAGTGAGGATATTCTCGTTCAGGGGTGAAAAGGATATAGATCTGTAATATTATTGATACGGCGGACGGCATGGAAAAGATAAGGGTAAACCTGAAAATCAGCGAAGACAAGTCATACGACATCCTTATCGGCGAGGATTTACTGAGACGGTTACCGCGGGAGATTATGGAATCCGGGCTCGCCTATAAATTCGCCATAGTCACCGATTCGACGGTCGAGAACCTCTACGGGAAGACCCTCCTTGAGGAATTCGAGCGGGCGGGTCTCGAGACGCACATCATCGCATTCCCCGCAGGTGAAAAACAGAAGAGCCGGGAGACGAAAGCCCGGATCGAGGACCGCATGCTTGAGAAGAAATTCGGCAGGGACTCCGCAGTAATTGCGCTCGGTGGCGGAGTAGCAGGCGATATAGCGGGATATGTCGCAGCCACTTACACGCGCGGTATCCCATACGTCCAGGTCCCGACCACCCTCGTCGCGTGCGTCGACAGCTCCATAGGAGGGAAGACCGCCGTCGATACCCCGCACGGCAAAAACCTTATCGGAGCGTTCCATCAGCCGTGGAGGGTATATATAGACGTGAACACCCTCCTGACGCTAAACGATAAAGAGATAAGGGAAGGCCTTGCGGAGGTAATAAAATACGGCGTAATTAAGGACGGAGATCTATTTTTATTCCTCGAGACGAATATGGAAAGCATATTCTCGTACGATAAGGGGGCCCTGACCCGTATAATAAAAAGAGGGTGCGAAATAAAGGGGGAGGTCGTCGAGAAGGACGAAAGGGAATCCAACCTGAGAAAGATACTCAACTTCGGCCACACGATAGGTCACGCGGTCGAGAACCTGTCCGGCTACAAAATCACTCACGGGGAGGCGATTTCCATCGGGATGGCGGCCGAGGGGAAGATCGCAGTCAGTATGGGACTATGGACGGATGAAGAGCTCGGGAGACTCACTCGCCTCCTGACCATGGCGGGTCTTCCGACGTCGATGCCCGAATACATGAGCATAGAGGATATTATCGATACGATGAAGCTCGACAAAAAATCCCGGGGCGGGAAGATCGAGATGGTTTTGCCTGAGACCATAGGCCGGATGGCTGAGATTAACGGCGGCTACGGTCTTAAAACCGACGAATCGCTCATCAGGGATGCCGTATAGCAAGGTCCCATTCATATCGAGACTTTCCGCACGACAGCAGCCATGGATAATTCGGAGATAACAAATCCCGCGCTCGACATTTCCCTCCGCATTCTGCCGCTCGACCTCGGGGCGGTGTTCGGGAACGGGAACGAGTGCCTGCTCGAGATCGGGTTCGGGGACGGCGACTTTCTCATCGAAAATGCTCTCGGCAGCCCGGAGAAGAATTACATCGGCATCGAGATAAAAAAGAGAAGGTTCAACAAGGCGGTAAAGCGTGCGAGGCGCGGGAGGGTGACGAACGTCAAATTCATTCACATGGACGCGGATATCGCGGCCGGGGAAATATTCCGCCCCGACTCCTTCTCGACCGCCTATATCAATTTCCCCGACCCCTGGCCCAAGGACAGGCATAAAAAGCACAGGTTAATCAACCGGGGATTCCTGAAGAAGCTGTCCGGGATCATGAAAGGGGGAGCGTATCTGGAGATAGCGAGCGATCACCGTGAGTACGTTATAAACACCCTCTCCACCATGAGAAGAATAAATCTGTTCGAATCCGTTTTCCCGGAACCCGGCTACATGCTTCGCATGCCCGGCCGCACGGAAACGACCTACGAAAGGGAATTCAGGTCCGAGGGGAGGGAAATCCGTTACATGAGGTTTAAAAACATCAAGAGTTCGAGGCTCCCGGGCCGATAACTCAGGTAAAATATGAGTGAGTCAAATCAGAAGGAGGATTGAAGAATGAGAAACGTGCTGATATTATCCGCAATAATATATTCGGGGTTATTCCTGGGCGGCTGCTCGGATAGCGGACCCGGATACCTGTTTCAGCTCATCTTTATAGTCGCCCCCCTCGTAGGCCTGGGCGTAATGCTTCTCAAGCGGACTGAGAGCACCAACGATTCGCTATACATAATCGAGGGGCAAATAAAAAGGCTCTCCTCCAAGCTTGAGAACCTGGAAGAGAAAGTCTCGGAGCTTACGGAAAAGGAAAGCAAAGCCAGGAACAAAAAATAGCAGGCGGTCAGCTTTTATTTTTGGTTTGTGCCTTTATTCAAGTCGATGTTCTTTGAATTCTCGAGCGCCTCGACCTGATACTTGATCGGCACCT
>DATIET010000262.1:0-4882 GCA_035455615.1 Thermodesulfobacteriota bacterium | reverse complement strand
CGGATTCACGAGAGACATAGTATCGTTCGGAATAGTAAAGGACGTTAAGGTGGACGGGGGACGCATCACGGTCTCACTCGTCCTCCCCAAGCCAGACAAGAAGCTCGAAACGGAGATAGGCGAGTCCGTGAGGAGCGCGCTGCTGGAGACCCCGGGCGTCTCGGGCGTCGATATACAGATAGCCGCGAGAGAGCCCAAAGCTGCTCCGGGACAAGGACCGGCAAAAGCGGAAGCACCTTCGAAGCTCCCCGCGATAAAACACTACATCGCCGTAGCGAGCGGCAAGGGGGGCGTCGGCAAATCGACAGTCGCCGTAAACCTCGCCGTGGCGATGGCGATGAAGAGGAAGGGAGTCGGCCTCATGGACGCCGACATATGGGGGCCGAGCCTGCCTATAATGCTGGGCGTGAAGGACAGGCCGCACGCTACTGAAGCGAACAGAATAATACCGTTAGAAAAATATGGGCTGAAACTCATGTCGATCGGGTTCCTCATAAGCGAGGACGAGACCGTCATATGGCGGGGGCCGATGGTGCACGGCGCTATAAAGCAGTTCATCGAGGACGTCGAGTGGACGGATACAGACTATCTCGTCATCGACCTCCCTCCGGGCACGGGCGACGCGCAGCTTTCACTCGTCCAGACGGCTCCCTTGAGCGGCGGCCTCATCGTCACCACCCCGCAGGACGTTGCGCTCATTGACGTGAGGCGCGGAGTGCAGATGTTCAGGAAGCTGAACGTCCCGATACTCGGCATAGTCGAGAACATGAGCTATCTAGAGGCCCCCGGAGGGGAGAATATAGACATCTTCGGCAGGGGCGGCGGCAGGAGGATGGCCGAGAAGTTCGAGGTGCCATTCCTTGGCGAGATACCCATCGACCCCGAGATAAGAAAGGGCGGCGATTCAGGGGTCCCGGTCGTCATATCGAAACCCGAGAGCACCGCTGCCAGGGCCTTCACGGAGCTTGCCGACATAGTGCTACGGTCAGTCGAGAATACTTAACCCTGACAGGCGCAGTAAATCCCACATCCCAAGTTGTTGAAACGAGGCGGCAAATGATTATTCTTTACGATATGGATCCGTCCGCCGGGTGGCAATGTTGACTCCGGAAGAATCGAGGCTAATTTTAATTACGCAGGGCGGAGCCTGAATAACCGGAATTTCGGGGCGTTTTATGACATGTACCGCGATTGACGCGAAATAAGTCACAGGATATGCTGTCCCTTAACCCCGGGCAGGGGCAGGCCCCTCTGAAAATAAATGGCATCGACAGTTAAAGACTATTACAAGATACTGGGCGTTTCAAAAACCGCTACCAAGGAAGAAATAAAAAAGGCCTACAGGAGCCTCGCCCGTAAATACCATCCGGATCTCAACCCCGACAAGAAGGACGCCGAGGAAAAGTTCAAAGAGGTTCAGGAGGCGCACGAGGTGCTTTCCGACGAGGAGAAGCGGAAGACCTACGACATGTTCGGGTCGGCGGAGTTCAGGCCCGGCGGCAGGACTACCTGGAAGCGCACGGACGAAACGGGGCCGGCATACGAATACAGCTACAGCGCCCACGACTTCTCGGGTTTCGAGGACATATTCAAGGACTTGTTCGGCGCCGCGGGCGAAGGCAGGCCCGGCAGGAGCAGGGGCGAGGCGTTCAGGGATATATTCAGTACCGTGACTAAGGAAAGAAATGCGAGAGGAAGGGACCTCGAGTATCAGATAGAGATAGATTTCGATACGGCGATCAGGGGCGGCGTCAGGGACCTGTCGATCAGCAGGCAGAAGCAGGAGGGCGTCGAGACCGAGAAGCTCTCGGTCAGGATTCCCGCTGGTGTGGACAACGGCTCCCGGATACGCGTTCAGGGCAAGGGGGAGGGAGGAGGCGCCAAAGGCGACCTCTATCTCAGGGTAAAGGTGAAGCCGCATCCCATATACACCAGAAAGGGCGACGACATATATCTGGAAGTGCCGGTGACTGTCTACGAAGCGGCGCTCGGCAAGAAGATAGAGATACCGACTATCGACGGGACGGCCGAGATGACCATACCTCCCGGGGTGCAGAGCGGTACCAGGCTCAGGCTAAAGGGCAAGGGCGTCACGAACCTGAAAACGAAGGTCCGCGGCGACCAGTACATCGAGATAAAGATCGCGATGCCAGACAAGATCAGCGAGGATGACAGGAAGAAATTCGAAGAACTCGAAAGATCTCACCCCTATAACCCGAGGGCGAATTTCAGCAGGTATATGAGATAATTAATATTAGCATTAATCCGGCAAACGGGTCACGTTGACCGGGACAGGCGTGTATAATGAATGTCGGCACCGCGGGAAGCGGTAAAGCCCCAGGAGGAATTGACATGAGCGATGAAAAAAAACGAAAGCCGGGACCCTCGGGTGAGCTCACGATGGATTTCTCGGCGTTTATACTTTCGTTAAACGCGTCTTCCCTCATCCACCTGGGTGAGATCCCCGACCCCGAATCGAGGTCGCGTAGCGTCAACATCCCGGCAGCCAAGCACACGATCGAGATACTCGAGATAATAAAGGACAAAACTGCAGGCAACCTCGATACCGACGAAGACAAGCTCCTCGACGACATACTCTACACGCTGAGACTCAAGTTCCTCCAGCACTCTAAATCGGAATAGCGGCTTAAAACGGATCGGTAATATCAAGCAGCCGGTTTTGTCACCCCGTCGCGCGGGATTTGCCGTTGATTATCTGATAGGTATTGGATACGAGATCGTCCACAGCCTCCCTCCCTATCTTTTTCTCTATGACCGCGAGGCCGTTCGACACGACCGGGGTCCTGTGCTTTTTCGAATGCGCGTCCGATGAGACGAAATGAAGTACGCCCAGCTTCGCGAACTCTATCGCGCAGCCTTTCGCCGCGTCCCCGAACCCGCCCGTCAGGCTCGATGCCGTAACCTGCACGAGGGCTCCCATGCCCACGAGCTCCATAATCCTTCTGGGCGCGTTCTGGAACTCGCGGTTACGCTCCGGGTGCGCGAGCACCGCTGTCTTCCCCATAGTCTCCAGGCCGAAGATAACCTCCTCGATGCCGAGCGGAAGGTTGTAAAACGGTATCTCGATGAGTATGAAATCGCTGTCGGCGAGTGTGAGCACGTCTCCGCTCGATACTACCCTGGGGAGGTCGGGGATTATTCCTATCTCCATTCCTGGATAGACCTCGAAATCGAGCCCCTCTTTTCTTATCCTGTCGTTGAATTCCTCTACGAGGCCCCTCACCGTATCGGGGGTCGGCTGCCAGTTCGTACCCTGTATCCAGTGGGGCGTCGTGACGGCTCCCCTGATCCCGTCCCCGCTCGCGATCCTTATCATCTCGATGCTCTCTTCCCAGCTCTTGGGGCCGTCGTCTATGTTCGGCAGAAGGTGGCAGTGTATGTCGATCATCCCATAGAAGTATATATAACGAAAACGACTCGTAAACCCGGTTAATTTACAGCAATTTGGAACTCCATTATAATAGGAATGATTTCGGGTAAATAAATATCGGTACGGGAAATAGATAACTATGCTCATCGCGGAGATAATGAAGCGTTTCGGCAGGCAGAGGATTCTCGTCGTGGGAGACATCATGCTCGACCGGTATGTGAGGGGGACGGTCGAGAGGATATCCCCCGAAGCGCCCGTGCCCGTGCTCAAGGTAACCGAGGAGGCATGCGCGCCGGGCGGGGCGGGTAACGTCGCGCTCAATCTGAGGACGATGGGCGCGAAGGTCGAGCTCATCGGGAGCCTGGGTAAAGACCGGGAGGGCGACGAGATCGTCCGCTTCTTAAAAGAGAGCGGCATAGGGTCAGGGGGCATAGTACGCAGCTCAGGCAAGCCCACTACCTCGAAGACCAGGCTCATCGCCGGGACGCAGCAGATAGCGCGCATGGATATGGAAGTCGATACGCCGACGCACGAGAAAATCGAGAAGGCGCTCCTGAAATCCATAGAGCGGGCCGTCGGAGAGTTCAAGCCCAAAGGGATAATAATCTCCGACTATTCGAAGGGGGTCGTGACCGATGGTCTCGTCTCCCGCGTGATAGGGCTCGCGAAAAAATCCCGTATGTTCGTCACCATCGACCCCAAGGGAAAGGAATACGCAAGGTACAGGGGCGCAAGCGCGATCACGCCCAACCTGAGAGAAGCCGAGCTTGCCTCGGGGATAAAAATATCGGACGAGCGAACGCTCCGGAAAGCGGCGGAGATGATAATGAAGCAAACTGAAGCGGATTTCGTCCTCATTACGCGGGGGTCGGGCGGCATGAGCTATTTCTCGAAGCACGGGGAGTCGGGAACCGTCCCTTCTCACCCGGTCGAGGTGTTCGACGTGACGGGCGCCGGAGATACAGCCGCAGGCGTATTCACGCTGTCATTCCTCGCGTCCTGCCTGCTCGAAGAATCGGTCAAGATAGCTAACGCTGCTGCCGGGATAGTGGTGAGCCGCGTAGGGACGGCGAGCGTCACGCAGGCCGAACTGAGGGCATACTTCGCGAGGGAAGAGGAAGCGGAAAAGGGCAAAATACAGGGGCGCGGCGCTCTGGCGAAAACACTTACGGGACTGAGGGCTAAGGGGAAGAAGGTCGTATTCACTAACGGCTGCTTCGACCTCTTCCATACGGGGCATCTGAAGCTCCTCAGAGAGGCGAGGAAGCTCGGGGACGCGCTCGTCGTGGCAATAAACAGCGACAGATCGGTAAGGAGGCTGAAAGGGTCCGGCAGGCCTTACATAACCGAGGCCGACCGCGCCCTACTGCTAGCCGCACTCGACTGCGTCGATTACCTGTGCGTATTCGAAGAGGACACGCCGCTCGAGCTGATAAAAGAGCTGAAACCGGACGTCCTGGTGAAGGGCGGGGATTACAGGCGCGAAGAGGT
>DATIET010000261.1:0-2451 GCA_035455615.1 Thermodesulfobacteriota bacterium | reverse complement strand
TACCGAAATTTCAGATATTCTTGATTGCACCGGGGTTATGTAAAACTGGCCGAATGTTATTTCGGCTTAATTCTGGTAATCGGAAATGAATATTATGTCGGCATTCAGGGGCAAAAGACTTGCGGCAGTCATAGCTGCGTTCGCGTTTACGGGCGCAATTATGGCGGGCTGCATCCAGCCCGGGCAGGAGAAGACCTCCAACAAAACAGGGGTTTCGATACCGCAGTCCCCCGAAACGCTCCTCAGTCTTGTAAGCGGCAACATAAGACAGAGGGTGGAGAATCCCCAGTCTCCAAAATCTATTGTAATCAATAACGGCAGCGTAAAATTCTACGGCTCATTACCGGCTCTTTACAAGAACCGGAATTATGAGCCGATCTGGGTGAGCGACAAGGGCCCCAAGCCCGAATGCCGGGATATGGTTGAGGCCGTTCAAAACAGCTACAGGGAAGGGTTGAGCCCCGAAAACTACGACCTTAAAGAAATCGATTACACGCTTTCGAAGATAAATGCGGTAAACGGGTCGGGTAAATTACCGGCGCCCGAATTGCTTGCCGAGCTCGACATACTGCTTTCGAACTCTTTCCTCAAATATGCGAGCGACCTTCTTTACGGGCAAATAAACCCCGAACAAATAGACCTCGAGCTCATATTCGGGGAAAAGCCCGTAGACCTTAACGGGCTGCTTATTGCAGCCGTAAATGAAAACAAGATCGAAGAAACGCTCCACAGCCTGCTTCCGGATTATCCGGCTTACGGCAAACTGAAAACCGCCCTCGTCGAATATAGAGAATACGAAGCCGAAGGCGGATGGAAACCCATACCCGCAGGCCAGAAACTGAAGAAAGGGTCGAGGGGGGAGAGGGTCACGGCGCTTAAAGAGAGACTGGCCGTTACAGGGGAGCTCGACGGCTCCGCCGCGGGGGGCGATGTCTTCGATGAAACGCTCGAGCAGGCGGTAAGGAAATACCAGGAAACGAACGGACTCTACCTCGACGGAGTCGCCGGCGATTCGACGATCGAATCGCTGAACGTCCCCGCGGGTGAGCGTGTGAATCAGATAGAGCTGACACTTGAGCGCTGGCGCATATTGCCGAAAAGCCTCGGATCAAGATTCGTGCTCGTCAACATAGCTAACTACCACCTCTATGCCGTTGAAAATAATAAAGACGCCATAAACATGAGAATCGTGGTGGGTAAGCCAAAGTGGAACACGCCTATTTTCAGCGAGCAGATGACCCACGTCGTTTTCAACCCGTATTGGAATATACCGCCCAGCATCTTCAGGGACGACATAGCGCCGCTAATTAAGTCAGACCCCGATTATATGGCAAACAGGAACATAGAAGCGGTGGGACTCCCAATGGAGCAGACTGAAAGTACGGATGAAACCGAAATCGCCTCGGCCAAGGAAGAATATCTGTCCAAGGTGCTTTCCGGCGATTACAGGCTCCGTCAGAACCCCGGCCCTTCTAACCCGCTCGGCAGGGTGAAATTCCTTTTCCCAAATAAGCACTCGGTATACCTCCACGATACGCCGAACAGGGGATATTTTCAGAGGGCCCAGAGGAATTTCAGCCACGGGTGCATAAGGGTGGAAAAGCCGACCGAGCTTGCGGAGTTCGTGCTCTCTTCAGACCCGGAGTGGACGGTGGAGAGAATAGAATCGGGAATAAACAGGGGCAGGACCCAGACCATTGACCTGCCGGTCCCGGTGACGGTCTATATTCTGTATTTCACCGCATGGGCCAACAATGACGGGACAGTGAGCTTCCATAAGGATATTTACGGGCTCGATCAGATACTCCAGAACGCGCTCCTCCAATCGGGAGCGAGAAAGCTGGACGTCGCAGCGAAGGATATTAAATAATACCCGCACCCATCCTCCCGATCGGGCGCAACCGCGCCGCAGGCGGGAGCCATTTATTCATTTCCCCGGAGATAATACATTTATCAATCGGATATCCAACCGGCCTATCGCGCGAATATGGGACTGTTAATTCAAGGTGTCTTTCAGGACCTGCGCCTGGTTGTTCATTATGACCATGTGGATTTCCGCGGTCCTGCCGTCCTCGAACTTGACCTTGTAGGACTTACCGACCATCTTGTTCACGCTGCCCAGTATCTCGCCTGTTAGACCGGGTTCAAAAACCTGCTCGCCCGCCTTTATCTTGAGAACGACCTTGAATTTTGTACCCGGTATGTACATATCTTCTTTTCACCGATCGAGCCCGGAGCGCGGACGCCGTTAATTCTTGGCCGATTTCGCCAGCACGGTCTCAAGCCTCTCGCACTCGGCGTATAAATCCTTCGCTGTAGACAACATTTCCGCGGCAAGCTCCGCCGTCGGCTCCCTGTTAATCTTGTCCTGAAGCGCCGAGCTTATATCGAGCCACTTAGCTTCCGCTTCCCCCGTCCTGACGAGGAGGTTCTCGAACTCCCACATGGTCT
>DATIET010000260.1:0-8393 GCA_035455615.1 Thermodesulfobacteriota bacterium | reverse complement strand
AATGCGGATACGGAGAGAATGGTTTATACTTTTATAGGGGTAAGAATAATGGGTGCACAAAAACATTTTCTCACATACATGGGTAATAGAAAATGGAGAAAGGTTAGAAGCTCAAAAGCTCCTGCGGGAAGAAATTACCTGAAGTATGCCGGGCACAGGAAATGGAAAAAAGTCAGCGCTGACCATGCTCTCTATAAGCACTGAGTTTAAGCCGGATTTTCAAAAGAATGCCGCAGGAAGTCACCGGAACAGCCAGTAAGCGCTGCCTTCATGATTCTAACTTAAACCTCGCTTGAGAAAATAGGAAAAGTACAGGTCCAGTCCCCCATCGCCCGCCATTGTTTATTACTTCTTAACCGTTCGTTATAGCGGTGTTGTTAACTATTCTACGCCCGGCTACCGATAATATTTACCAAGAATAGGCAATTTGGAGTATAATGCCCAAAGAATGAGTAAGCTCGTTATGACGGTCATGGCACTGACGGTGACGCTTTTGTGCTGCATGCATATGGCTGCCGCGGTTCCTCCCGCCGGGTCTCAGAGCCAGCCTCCCCAGACGGGAACGGGCGAGCCGTTTCTGCTCGGGCCTCCGAAGCAGGCGGGTCCCGTCGTGGTAGAAGCCCACTTCGATTTTTATGACATCAACGAGATAAACGACGGGGCTGAAACCTTCGAGTTCACGGGCGTACTCACGCTCAAGTGGAATGACCCGCGCCAGGCTTTCGACCCGGCCGTTGCGGGAGTGGATGAAAAAATCTTCCAGGGCGACTACCAGTTCAACGAGCTTGCGACCGGTTGGTATCCGCAGGTGGTTCTCGTCAACGAAGCGGGTTCGTTCGACATGAACGGCGTCATTCTGCGTGTGGAGCCAGACGGGACCTCGATCCTGGTCCAGACGCTGAGCGCCGCCGCAGAGGTAGAATTTAAAATGAGTCGATACCCCTTCGACAGGCACCATCTGAAAGCCGTCTTTGAAGTGCTGGGCTTCGACAAGGACGAGGTCCTGATGCAGGTGCGATCGGACGGGGCGGTTCCCTCGGTCAGAGAAACCCGGGTGCCTCAATGGATCGTCACGGGAGTCAGCGAGTCTGTCCAGGAGCGCCCTGCAAGCTACGCAGGACGCCTGGGGGTTTCGTCGACATTTGTCGTGAGCGTGGATGCGATGCGCATGCCCTTCTTTGTAATGCGGCTTGTCGCCTTCCCTCTCATTGTTATCGTCCTGCTCTCATTCACCGTGTTCTGGATGGACCGCTCGTCGCTCGGCGACCGGATCAACGTCTCGTTCATCGGTATCCTGACCGGCGTCGCCTACATACTCGTGACGAGTGACCAACTGCCCCACATCTCATACGTCACGCTGATGCACGGGTTTCTGAACTTGAGCTTCCTCACCATGTGCGCGACCGTCGTCATCAACCTAGTGGTGGGCGGGCTCGACAAGCAGGGAAAGTTCGAGCTCGGCGACCGCATCGATCGCGCCTGTCGATGGATATTCCCACTCGCGTATTTCGGGCTGATGCTCGTCATGTTCGGCGTGGCGATGCTGTTCTACTAGACATGGACTTGCAGCGTATGCCGGGTAATGAAGCCGGGCCGTATCCCGGAGCCGGGGTTTCGAGTCCGAAATCGCCCGCCGCCACTTTAATCAATACTCAGGGTTTGCTGAATCCGCTCGGGGTCTTTATCGGGATGGCCAACATTTATCTTAGTGTCCAAAAGTGTCATAACATCCCTGCATCATAGACAATAATGCATAATTGTTTTTGTCAGGAATGCTATATATACCCGGAAGACAATAAAACGCGGGATAGTGCGCCGCCTATTAAATAGAAATGCCTGCATCCAAATGCCGGCTTTATGTGTCTAAATAGTCAACAGGAGAAAAAGATTGAAGACACTAATCTCATTAATATTAATAACGCTCGTGACGACGTCCATCTCATTTGCTCAAAGCAATGAGGAGCCGGAGTCCGTGCTTGTAGCAAAAGCTGAAATTGAGAATTCGGCTGTCGGGAACATCATTTCGGATGGAGAAGGCTCGAAGGATATTTCTTTGCTGGTCAAAAATGAGCTGAAACCGGGAATTAGCCCTGATCAGGTATACGAATCACCCTCGCTTAAGGCCGAAGACCTTCCTCTCGTTATGTCGAGCGCAGATAAGAAAACTATAAGCGTCGTGATGCCGCCATTTCTGTATTTCAAGACACAGTTCTAGCAGCGAAGGTTAGCTTGGCGGATTATAGCTTCGCTCCTCCATTCTACACACCGGGGAAATCGTGCACTCAAGTCGCCCGACGTAATCGATTGGCTTGCCGGTAGTCTCGATAATAAGACACTCTGAAATTTCTACCATCCGCTTGTAATAACTTCGATTCCCGGTTCATACGAGCCGTTCAATGGCTAATAGTCACGATTTGTGTTGTATATACATTGATAAAATCGTGTGATCCATATGCCAATTTTCACCGTATATATAAGAACAAATAAAATACCTGTTAAGGAGGTGTGTACATGTCCACTATAGGCAAAGTACAGATCACAATCGTGTTTATATGCCCGCCTGAGCATGTAGCCGAGGGTGAGAGAATTTTTGCAAGCCACGCTAAATGGATGGAGGCGACCCATCACAAGACAGGGGAGCTTGCGATGCTCCGCTATAACATCATCAAAGGGCCTGAGCTGGAGAACCCTCTGGACCCGAGCTCAGCGCCGACAGGCAAAACGATGTTCGTACTAGACGAACTCTACGAGAAACAGGCGGGTCTGGACGACCACTGGAAGAGGGCGCCGAAAGAGTGGACAGACATTGGCGCATTGGTAGAATGGACAGGCAAGTGCAAGGTTATAACCGCGCACAACGGAGTCGCGATACAAGGGCTCTGGTAAAACCAGGCAATCCCAAGATACACTTTGGCTCTCCGGATTGGGGGAGTCAAAGTGTCCTTCCTTACAATACCGGTGAAAACAAAATAACGCGGCAATGAGCCCGCGAATCTACGCTCAGCTCTCGAGCGCCGCATCGAGCGTAATATCGGCGTTTAGCACCCTTGAAACGGGGCAGCCTTTCTTCGCGTTATTCGCGGCCTTCTCGAACGTCTCTTTATCCGCACCCGGTATCTTCGCCTTCAGGTCCAGATGGACGGACGTAATCGTAAACCCCGCGTCTGTTTTTTCGAGCGAGACTGAGGCCGTGGTCCTGATTGCATCCGCAGTCAGGCCGAGCTTCCCCAGCTCGGAAGACAGGGCCATCGAGAAGCAGCCCGCGTGGGCGGCGGCGATTAATTCTTCGGGGTTAGTGCCCTTCCCGTCCTCAAAACGTGTCTTGAACGAGTACTGGGTGTCGGAGAGCACCCCGCTATCGGTCGAAATTTTGCCTTTACCGCTTTTCAAGTCCCCTTTCCAGACTGCCGAAGCATTTCGTTTCATTGTTCCCCCTATTCTTAGAGTATTTAATCAGGAAGCTTTGCAAAGGTTGTATTTCTAGCTTACCAGTTGAGGCTCAGGAATCCCACCCGTGGAATCCGATCCCGGGTTAGACGTGGAAGGTCAGGCGGCGATATATTGACCGGCAAGAGTAAAACGGGTAACTATCGAATCATAAAAGCTTTACAACCAAAGCCGGGCGCGTAAGATGTTGAGTGAGCGCTCACTCATATGACACGTGGGGTTTAAATTGAAACGGATAATCACTACTGCAGACCAGGACTTCTCGATATTCGAATCCGCCTACAGACCGTTTTTCATACTGGCGACGGTGTCATCGCTGTTCTACATGACCCTGTGGACGGCTTTTTATACCTTCAAGCTCAGGCTGAATTTTGAAAATATATCCCCGACTATGTGGCACGCGCACGAGATGCTGTTCGGCTACGCGATAGCGGTAATCGCAGGTTTTATGTTAACGATCGAGAAGTACAGGTTCGGGACCGTCATTAGTAAAAAATCGGCGCTCATAATATTGGTAACTCTCTGGACGCTCGCAAGGGTGTTTATCTCGCTGACTTTAATAACAGACATATCGTGGAAGACCGGGGCGATCCTCGACTGCCTGTTCGTTCTAATTTTAACAATAAGAATATCGTATCCGGTAATAAGGGGTAAGGACCGGGAGAAAACGGGGCTCGCCGCTCACCTGACGTTAATGGCTGTAAGCAACGTCGTATTTTACCTCGGCGTGCTGGGAGTAGTGCCTGACGGCCAGCGTCTGGGCGCATATTCAGCCTTATTCCTGGTCATATCCATAATCCTTCTCATGGGACGGATGATGATACCCCTATTCATCAGGAGCGGGCTCGATTTCAAATTCGAGCCCAGGAACTGGAGAGCGGTCGATATACTGAGTCTGCTATTCTTCGTTTCGTTTTTCATACTGGAGCTTTTTTTTACGAGCGGAAAACTCGTATCGATAATCTCAGGAGTGCTCGCTCTCGTTTATTCGGTAAGGTTGTACGGGTGGTATTCAAACAGGATATGGAAGAAACCCATGCTCTGGGTGCTTTTCGTCGCTTATGAGTGGATCGCGATCGGGTTCGGCCTAATATTCCTTTCCCTCTATTTCAATATACCGGAGCTGCCGGTCTTTCACAGCTTCACGTACGGGGGGATCGGGATGATGACAATCGGATTCATGTCCCGCGTGACACTGGGGCATACGGGCAGAAACGTATTCGCCCCGCCGAAGTTCGTATTCTGGATCTTCACAGTCCTCCTCGCGGGAGCCGTCGTGAGGGTATTCTTCCCGATAGTAGACAGCGGTAATTACATGCTCTGGATCGCCGTCTCGCAGATATTGTGGATTCTATCTTTCCTTATTTTTGCGGTCGTATTCCTGCCGATGTTATGGAAACCCCGGATGGAGGTAAGCCAGTAGAATGTCCCCACTGGGGCGCCGACAGCCGCTCTCACGAATGTGCGTGCCGGCCGCCGCTCCTGTGGTCTAACACCGCATTCAACGGCTTGTTTGATGTAATGCCTCGTTGGATTGAATGTTGGCTATTGTCATTACGAGCCTCCAGATCAAGCAGCCATTTTTTTCTGTAAATACCTCCGCCATAGCCGGTTAATTGACCATTAGAACCAATTACTCTATGACAGGGAATAATAATGGCCACACGATTAGAGCCGTTGGCAGAAGCAACAGCTCGGACGCCGTTCGGATTGCCTACTGCCATAGCTTGCTGTTTGTACGTCCCGGTCTCACCATAAGGTATTTCTTGCAAAGCTCTCCAAACCGATTGCTGAAAGTCCGTGCCGGGAGTATGTAAGGCGACGTTGAACTGCCGTCTCGTCCCCGCGAAATATTCCGCCAGCTCGGATTGAACCTGACCCAGATGATCATTGTCCCCGGGCAAAATGACGGCATTAAGCCTCTTGCACAGGTCTTTGAATTCTGTTTCCAGCATTTTTCTGTCAGTAAACTCCAGGAGACATATGCCCTCCACGGTAGCACAGGCGAACATGGGGCCTATAGGCGTAGTAAAGCGGGCTATATTGATTGTAGTCCTGTGTTTGCTCCCGGATGCGGGGCCGCCGAATATAGACCGATAGCTGTCATTAAAGCCACTCAGCGAGCTATACCCGTTATTAAATGCCGAGCTCGTGATAGTCTCACCCCTTTTAATATCTTTGAACGCGCTATTGATTCGCAGCATTCGTTGATAAGTATGGAAAGTTATATTGTGATGTTTTTTAAACCATCGTCTGATTTGATTAGGCTCGATGCCCCTTTCTTGCAAATCAACATCTTTGATTCTCAAGAAAGGGTTTTCATGAAGTTCTTCCATAACGGATTTGATATAGCCAGGGGTTTCGTCCATTTTTTCCATAGGCTTGCATATTTTGCAGGGTCTGAATCCATGCTGTATAGCCTCTTTAGCCGTATCGAAAAAGAGAACATTTTCGGGCATCGGCTTTCTCGCACGGCATGAAGGGCGGCAGAAAATTCCGGTCGATTTAACAGCCGTAATGAATACGCCTTCATACAATTTGCTTTGCTTGCCTATGGCATCGTATTTATCCTGGAAAGTTAGTTTGTTTTTCATATGAGTTAGTATCAACCAAACAACTCGATTTAGCTACCGAAATATTGACAAGTAAATTTGAATGCCTTACAGAGACAAGGATGTAGAATATCCCCTCAGAGGCCAGTGATCATGGCCAGGCTCAACGGTTACGGTAGTTTGTCGCGCTCAAGCGCAGGACGGTCCCACTTTGCGAGATTAGCAGCGGCCTCGTACGTGCTCTGAAGGAAATCGAGAAGCACAGCATCGGGCTTCTCGGCATTTCTCACCTCGTCATAGGGAAGGAGGAACTCTCCCAAGTCTCCGCTGTAAAATGCGCCTGACGGTTTTACAGGGGCGTCTTTAAACCCGTTGGGTGCTGGGTACGCGTATGAGTAGAACACGGGATAGGGCACGGGGCCTCCGCCCGGCCAGAACCCGCAGCTGCTCACTTCGTGTGAGTAGGCCTCGCGCGCGACGACGTCGGGGAGGTGAGGCACGCCGCCCGGGTGCGGTGGAGCGGTCCGCCCTGAGAAACGCGTCACTGCCATGTCGAAGCTCCCCCAGAAAAAATGCACGGGGCTGCACTTGCCGATGAACCGCGCCCGGAATTCCTTGAAGACCCGGTCCGTCTGGACGAGTATGCGCCAGAAGCGGTTGGCGTATTCAGGGTCGTATGATTTGTGCTCAACGTCTTTCTCGAACGGTATCGGATCCCGGACCTCGTTCGGCAGCGTGTGAATGCGTATGTCGATACCGAGGCCGCGGAGCGTGGACATAACCTCAGCGTAAAAATCGGCGACCGAGCGCGAGCGTAATTCGATAGAACGAACATCTCCGCCGCTCGTCTCGATCACGAGCCTGTGTTCTATAAAATCGAAATCTATCTCGAATGTTTTTTCGCCATAAGGGATGGGCGATGTGGTGAGCCCGCGGGAGGTCACATACAGGGTCACGTGCCACGAATGGTTGACCCAGGGGGTCTGAGCGAACCTGATCTTGCCGATTACCTGTGTCCACATGTGGAGGGTCCCGTACGTGTCCTTCCACTCCTCAAGCGATAGCCCGGGCCATGCTTCATCCCTCTGAGTACGATGTGAAGACGCCATGTAAGACCTCCATTACTTGCATTTACGTCTTGATATGCAGTATAGCATAAGTCTAAATTTTCCGAATAAACCGACCAGCCCTAAAAGAATCGAATAACGGCGAGATGAATCTATGTTACTTCTTTCTCTTCACCTCATGGCCGATTTGTTTGAGATAATCTTTTAGGGTTTTTCCCCGCTCGTCTCGAAACCGCTCATCCAGAACTTTCATAGACTCCATCCGGTCCAGGCGAAAATTTCTAAAATCGGCCCGCAGCTCGCACCAGCCAAGCACCAGCCAGACCGGCGCAAAAAAAGCCATAGCCAGGGGGCGGATAATGCGTTCCGTCTTTTCGCCGCTCTCATTCGTATATTTAAACATGAGCTTGTTTTTACTGCGCACGGCGTGGCGTATGGCGCTGAAATCGACCGTCCAGGGAACCTTCCGCGAGCTGTCCGGAGCGAACAGCGCCGTCTCATGGATCAGTGCCCGTTGCCTATCGGGTAAGGCTGATTTAATCTTGTCCAGCACCCTGCGCGCTGTCCCCGCCATCTGCTCATCGCTCCAGCTCCCTACCATGGCAGCGCCGAGCACGAGCGTCTCTATTTCTTCAACGTCGAATACAAGCGGCGGAAGATGGTAGTTACTGTCCAGCATATAGCCCACGCCGGCCTCCCCGCGGACAGGCACACCCGAGAGCATCAGATGGCTCATATCACGATAAATCGTGCGCCCGCATACTCCAAGCTCCTCGGCTATTTCACGGGCGGTAACGGCGAGCTTGCGCCCCTGCAGAAAATTAACGATCTGAAACAAGCGGTCCGAAGGTCTCATATTCGATCTCCAAATAAAAATAAGCTACTGACACAATGGTGTCAGTAGTATGTCAGTATACTCATTTAAATACTCAAAACAAAAGGAGGCTCGAATGAACAACAGAACTAAAACGGTTACCTTCAACGCCCCTAAGGAAAAGGTATTCGACTATCTTTCCAATATTGAAAACCTTCCGAAATGGGCGACCGGATTTTGCAGGACATTAAAGAAAGTCGGTAACGACTATAAGGTGACGACTCCGGACGGAGAAGTCTACTTCTGGATCGACGCCGACAAGAAGTCGGGCGTACTCGATATGTTCGGCGGGCCCTCTAAAGAGGAGGCAGCCTGCTGGCCCGCACGCGTGGCAGGTCTTCCGGATAATACATCCGTGCTGATCTTTACAGCCGTACAATCACCGGAAGTGCCTGATGAGATATTCGAGACGCAGTGTAAGTCTCTCGATGAAGAGTTTGAAAATATCCGACG
>DATIET010000259.1:0-5474 GCA_035455615.1 Thermodesulfobacteriota bacterium | reverse complement strand
TCTCTCAGGCTCGTGAGGTTTATTTTCCTGTTCCAGACCTTGAGCTCGGATAAATAGCGCATGAAAAGCCCGGCCCCCGAAGGAGAGAGCTCGACGCCCAGCCTGAGGGCGCCCTCGCATAGGAGCTCCCCGGGATTCATCCCGCCCTCCGTATGAGCATCGGATGGTCGACGGTGATGCTTGGAGTGCCTTTATACATCTTTACCCTGCCGGTGACCTCGACCGTCTTACCCTTGTAGTAAGAGGCGGGGTCGATACCGAAAAACCGGAAGTTTTCGAGGTCGTCCGGGAATATGACTACGTCTACTTTACCGTCGATCGAGAGGACCAGAGCCTTATCCGATTTCCTCACGCGTGTTATCTCACCCCTTACCACCACGCGTTTTCCCTCGTACAGCCGGGCGTTATCTATATCTACGACGAACATGCCGTTCCCGGCTGGGACTTTTATCGAGTCGAGGGCTCCCCACATCCCCCTTCTCTCTTTCATGGCCTCTTCCGCGGCGCTCGTATACTCCGCCCTGTGCTCCCTGTTGGGATCGATGAACAGGGGCGTCGCGAGCCCCTGCCTGAGGAGCTCCTCGTTCACG
The DNA here is from genome assembly GCA_035455615.1 of Thermodesulfobacteriota bacterium. Classification (GTDB taxonomy): domain Bacteria; phylum Desulfobacterota_D; class UBA1144; order Nemesobacterales; family UBA2774; genus 2-12-FULL-53-21. Next base: position 4,884 of record DATIET010000259.1, on the reverse strand, counting down.
GCGACACCGTCTGCATATACGTACGCGAGGAGCCTCCCGTAGACGTCGTATTTCTCGCTGTCGAATTCGAGCCTGACCCTCTTCCCCCCGACGAGCTTCCTGTTAAGCTCCCTGGCCTCAGCAGAATAGGGGTCCCCGGGGGAGTCCTGACGCGCGGTCTCGGGCGTGTCTATTCCCAGGTACCGAACAATCGTCCCCTTCCCGTCGCCGATCGCTATCGTGTCACCGTCGATGACTTCGACGACCCGGAACGTTCCTTCGGTATCCCTCTTCCCCGCGTATGTATTGTATAGATAGAACCCGACGGCGCGCGCAATAAAAACGAGCACGACGACTGGGTCTTTTCCCGGCTTCAACCGTCATTTCTCCTTAAAGTGCCGCTATACGGTTAAATCGATATTGTCGGATTCTGTACTTGAACTCCCGGAGGACTTCTTTTTAAACGCCTTCCTGCCGAACGTGAGGAACCCCGTGTGGCTCACCATGCGGTCCATGGGCCTCGTCTTCCCCGTGCTCACGCGTATGTTCCTGACGAGCACCTCCACCGTCTCGAGGAATACGAACCCCTCTTCCGCGAGGACCTCGACGCAGCGCTCCACCTGATTATACGTCGGCGACAGGCTCGCTATCCTCCCCCCGCCCCTGAGAGAGCGCGCGGCGGACGCTATGCCGTCCCAGGGCGACGGAAGGTCGAGCACCACGGCGTCCACCCCCTCTTCGTCGAAGCCCTCCCGCGCCTCACGCAGCTTGAATTCGGCGAACTCGCCGAACCCCGCGTTCTCCACGTTCTTCCTCGCGTTCTCCATAAACCTCTCGCTCCTGTCGTATGCAAACACCTTCCCGGTGGGCGCCACGGCGTTGGCGAGTGCTATGGTGAGGGAGCCCGAACCCGAGCCGCACTCGATCACCCTCATGCCCGGGCCGAGACCCGTCTTCAAAACTATCAGCGCAGCGTCCTTCGGATAGATGATCTGCGTGAACCTCTTCACCTTCATCATCCTATCCTCGATCGTGGGTTCGAGCAGGACGTACGCGTGGCGGAGGTTGGTCTCGATCGTGCTCCCGTATTCGAGCCCTATAGCTTTCCCGAGATCTATATCGCCCAGATGAGTGCCCATACGCTTCCCTTCGGCTACTGTAACGAGGTAAGTTTTTTCATCGGGGGACATTACGAGTACGGAGTCTCCGCTCTTTATGACCATTACCACGCTAGACTAATTAATAATGTGCGTATTTTCAAGAATCCCCGCCCCGCTCGAAGAACGTATAGAGCAGGAACCCCGTGAATACGAGGCATCCGGCGGCGAAGTACATCCCTTCGTACCCGTAGTCCCTCGCTATTACCCCGAACGGGAAGGCGAGAAAATTTATGCCCATGCTGTAGCTCGCGTTGAATGCCCCTATGGCCTTCCCCCTCTCGTCCTCCCCCGCCTTGTCTATCATGAGCGCGCTCAGCGTCGGGTAGAGCGAGCCGTATCCGAAGCTGAATATGAATGAAATGAGGACGGCCGTAAGCGCGGAGTCCGCGAAGTACATGGACGCGAGGGACACCGAGACTATAAGCAGCGCGGGGGAAGCGACCGCCTTCCTCCCCCACGTGTCTGACAACCTGCCGCCGAATATCCTGATCGCGGTCACGGTTATCGTATATGTGAGAAAGAAGTAATAGGCCTGGAGCCCCTTCGATCTGAAAAATGTAGCGATGAAATTAAGCACTGCGCCGAGCCCTCCGGCCAGCACCAGGTTGGAGAGGAGCACGAGCGCATATTTCCGCGACGAAATCAGGCGGAAGAACCCGAACCCGTAAGGGTCTTTAGACGGCGTGAAATTGCCGTCCTTCATGAAGACCGCGAGAGCAAACGATATGAGACTGAAGAACGACGAGTAGAGGAAGAAGTTGTGGTACCCGGCGAGCTCGATAATAAATTCCCCGAGAGAAGGGCCTATCGCGTAGGCGGCAATAGTGAACGCGCTGAATATGCCCAAGCCCTGCGCCCTCCGGACGGACGGGACGTAATCGGCTACGAAAGTACCCGCGGCCGTGAAGGAGAACGCGAACGAGACACCCTGCACGAGGCGGATGAGATAAATATAGGGAGACAGCTCCCCGACGAAGAGGTACGAGAGCGACGCCAGGAACATGAGCCCGTAGCCCAGCAGCATGAACCGCCGCCTGCCGTATTTATCCACCAGGAACGTAACGAAAGGGATCGCGCCCAGCGACGTTATGCCGAACGTCCCCATGTTGTAGCCTATTTGGGCGTCGTCCCCGCCCAGGCTCTTTATGTATAAGGGAAGGAGAAAAAAGGACGAGAAATTACAGTAAAAGAAGAAGTTAGACGCCGTCGCTAACGCGAAATTCCTCGATTCTGGCTTAGTGAATCCGGATAGCATGTCAGTTTCTTGAAACCGCCGCCGAAACTGCTTAGATTTGACTTGTAAATATTAAAGGATCGAGGGATGATATGATACACTCTATCTTTGACAATGTATAATGTCGTGATATAGTTTAGCGCTTCAAAAACCGAGCCGTTAGCTCAGCTTGGTAGAGCAACTGACTTTTAATCAGTGGGTCACAGGTTCGAATCCTGTACGGCTCACACTCGGTTACGTCCCCGTCGTCTAGCCTGGCCCAGGACATCGGCCTTTCACGCCGGTAACAGGGGTTCGAATCCCCTCGGGGACGCATCATATTCCCGGAGTACAAATACAAAGTTGCACTTTTTCAAGGGCGTCCGGTTCCTCCGATTTGTCGGAACCGTTCCCTCGGGGACGCACACACATTGTGTGTTCTATGATTCTACTGTGACCACTCCGCCATGCCTGCATATTCGTTGTCTGCGGTGACTCACCGCTTCAAGTACCCAATAAGCTACTCTAACAATTTATTCTTTGTAATCGACTCCGCGACAAATTCCGCTACCTTTTCGGATCCGAGCTTTGTATAATGCACATCATCAATAAAATAGTAAGTGTTCTTCGGTATCAGTAGTGCCAAGTCTATATAGGTCACTCCTTGTTCCTCCGCTACTTCGAGTGTGGTTTTATTAAAGGCGTCCATAGCCGCTTTAAGCGAGCTTGGCGAAGGGTAGGTATATCCGAGCCAGTAATTTTGTTTTTTGCAAAACATTTTGCCGAATATGAGCTCAAGCTTTTCTTCCTCCGTCATTTCATCCTTATATAAATGAGGTTCGGTCATTAATATCACTTTAACATTGTCATGTTTTAGATACTCGACAAGCGACGTCAGGTATCTTTTAAAATCCGGGAGAGAGATATATTGATCAAGCGGTCTATCTTCTTCTATTTGCAGGTACGTTGCGTACCATTTTGAAAGCAGGGGTTTCAATAAATACTCTTTTATAAACGATCGGGGTTTTGCTCCCTTGACAGAAGAGCTGTAGTAATGAGACCAGAGCCGGTTATAACCGCCTATTGTATATTCAGGATCAAGGCAGGACCTGTATAAGTCATTTATGCCGTGCATGATTATCACTATGTCCGGTTTCCAGTCCTTCATATTCGTAACATAATTGATAAGCGAATGCTTTGTAGTGAAAGTGTCTTGTCCGCCGTTAAACACTTCTATTTTTTTCTCCGGATGAGCGCTTCTTAGCAGCTTCTCTAATATGGCCGGGTACCTGTCCTCGGCTGGAAGAAATCCGTTTTTCGTTGTCGAGCCCCCCAGTGTGAGGATGCGGATCGTGTCCTTGGGTTTTTCGAGCTCCCGGGCGTCAAACTCGGGGGGAGGGTGTTGTAAATATGGGTCAAAGGGGTGGTATCGCGAATAATGGATGAGCGATACGGATACATACAGAACAATCATAAAAACAATCGATGGGATCAGTGCAAGTAGGAATTTCTTTTTCCCACTCTTTTTTATGAGGTATTTAATTACCAGAGGCAGCAATAACGGAACCGCTAATACGATTAAAAAAACAAAATATCTCGTGCTATACGGTCCAATTTGGGGAGTTCCGGATTTATAAAAAAAGAACCCGGCGTAGACAAAGAGATAAACGATATAAAAAACAATTTCCAGTATAGTTCCCATAATATATCCATTATTATATAGTATGCTCCCCGCAGTCGTTTCTCAGGTTAGAGAATAATTATGAAAGGGGATTATGAAGATAGGCCGACTGCTCACTTGCCCGCAGTCGTCTCCATAGGGACGCACACATAGTGTGAATTTACGATTCAAGCGAGACTCTTCTGCTTTCTCCAACCATTGCAGCTCATACCGTTCGTCCTGAGCCTGTCGAAGGACTGAAGGACGCACACATAGTGTGTGCTCATCAAATGGTAATCTATCTCCACATTGTAGGAGCGCCATTCCCGTATCGAGTACGGCACAGGCTTGGCGCGACTATCGATTATCATCGCGGCTGGCCTGTCCCGGGCTTGACCCGGGAACTTGCTCCTACAGATTTGTTTTTATACACCCTCCCCCCTACCTCACGAGCTTCGATATCTGCTTGAACTCGTCCGTCCCCGCGCGCTCGAGGAGCTGGAAGAGGAATGCCTCCGTCGTGCCGATGACGGCGCCCGCTTTATCCATCAGATCGATCCCCTTCTCCCAGTCGAGATGCTTTCTCGATACCACGGCGTCCGCGGGCACATAGACGTGGTACCCGTCGTTCACGAGGTCTATCGCGGTCTGGAGCACGCATACGTGGGTCTCGACACCGCAGAGAAGGACGGAGCTCCTTTCGAGACCCTTCAATTCGTCCATGAACTCAGGTGATCTCGCGCAGCTGAAGACGAGCTTCTCTACGGGATGGAAACCCTCGCCCACGGATTCCTTTATATCGCTTATCGTGGGCCCGAGCCCCTTCGGGTACTGCTCCGTGACATGGACTGGTATATCCAGCACCTTCGCCG
>DATIET010000258.1:0-11772 GCA_035455615.1 Thermodesulfobacteriota bacterium | reverse complement strand
ATTGACAGGAAGGGCTTTCTTGCGAATATTTATATGGTTCGAAGTAAGCACTTACTTACACTTTCTGATTAAGCTTTACGCCCTAAGCGGGACGGGATGAAAAGCCTGAAACAAGCGGATTATATGCGGATTATATATAGTTATCAAATAAGATAGACTAACCGGTATGGCCGTCATGGCGGACGTTTGAGGAATTCAGAATGTGGCTAAACTTATCCTGGGTCTCTATCCGAAAAATACGCACGGGAGGAAAGATTTCATGACTCGCCGCCGTCCGGGTTACTTTTTCCTGATCACCGCTTTATTTGCGGTTATCGCGGCTTGCTCCGGGGAGAGCGACGGGTCGGCCGACAAATCGAGTCAGGGAGTCGAGGGTTCAAGCGTCCCAGTCAGGGTGGCAAGGGTAGAGCAAAAGGACGTGCCCGTCCAGCTAAACGCAATAGGCAATGTGGTAGCGTATTCGATCGTCGAGGTTAAGCCGCAGGTGGACGGCGAGCTGTCGAAGGTGTATTTCAAGGAGGGCGAGAACGTAAGCAAGGGCGAGCTTCTGTTCCTGATAGACACCAGGCCGTACGAAAACGCACTCAGGCAGGCGGAAGCCAATATGGCGAGGGATACCGCTATGCTTAAAAAGGCGGAACAGGATGCGCTGCGTTACGAGGACCTCATTAATAAAGGGGTGGTGTCTGCGCAGCAATATGACCAGGTCCGGGCGGAGTATGAATCGCTGGGCGCAACGGTCCGGGCGGATAGAGCGGCGGTCGAGAGCGCGAAACTCGAGCTCGAATACTGCTCTATAAGATCCCCGATCGACGGGCGGATCGGAGAGATACTCGTCCACGAAGGCAATACCGTAGAATCCCGATCGACTCTCCTTGCAGTCATAAATCAGACAAAACCGGTGAATGTCAATTTTTCCGTACCCGAGCAGTTTCTGGCCCTTATAAGAAGCTACATGGCGGATGCCGGGGACCTCAAGGTCTATGCCAGCGTACCCGAGGGCAGCCGGACCGCAGAGCGGCGGGATGCGGATGCGCAGCGCATTAAACATGCCCCGCATCCAGCTTCGGAAAACGAGCCCGCAGTCGGGACGCTCAGCTTCGTAGACAACCAGGTTAACGAATCCACCGGGACTATAATGATGAAAGCCATATTTCAAAACGAGTCGGAGACACTCTGGCCGGGCAAGTTTATCAATGTGACTATCAAACTTACGACAGAGGAGGACGCGCTCGTAATACCTTCCCGCGCTGTTCAGACGGGCCAGGAGGGGGATTACGTCTTCGTCGTGAAGCCCGATTCTACCGTTGAATCGCGCCCTGTAGTGCCGGGCGCAAGGTTGGACGGAGAAGTTGTAATCACCAATGGGCTCGAACCCGGGGAGCTCGTCGTCACGGAGGGCCAGCTGAGGCTCGCTCCCGGAATCAAAGTGAGGACGGACGAAAGCTCGAAGAAGATAACCGGAGACGGCTCGGACGTAAGCAGGAAATAGTATAAAACCGGAGAATTAAGGAAAACGGGGGAATCTGCATTTGAACATTTCCGGAATATTCATCAGGCGCCCGGTGATGACGTCACTTATCATGGCCGCCATATTGCTGTTCGGGATCGTCGCATACAGGTCCCTTCCGGTAAGCGACCTCCCCAACGTGGATTTCCCCACGATCGTCGTTAGCGCGAACCTCCCCGGGGCGAGCCCGGAGACGATGTCCTCCTCCGTCGCCACACCGTTAGAGCGGCAGTTCTCGACGATCGAAGGCATAGATTCGATGACCTCGGTGAGCTCGCTCGGTTCTACACAGATTACGATCCAGTTCGATCTCAGCAGGGAGCTCGACGCGGCCGCACAGGACGTTCAGACCGCAATATCGAGGGCGACGCGGCTCCTGCCGCAGGACATGCCCCAGCCGCCGACGTATAGAAAAGTCAATCCGGCCGACCAGCCGATACTTTACTACGCGGTGACCTCGCCGAGCCTCCAGCCGTGGGAGCTCAACGAATATGCCGACACTATCCTGGCGCAGCGTATTTCCATGATCAGCGGAGTGGCGCAGGTACAGATCTTCGGGTCCAAGAAGTACGCGATCCGTATCCAGCTCGATCCCAACGCACTCAGCAGCAAGGGCATCGGAATCAACGAAGTCGAAGAGGCCGTGAACGGCGCTAACGTGAACCTGCCGACGGGAGCCCTCTACGGGCCCGATAAAGCCTATACGATTCTGGCAACCGGGCAGCTTTATAACGCGGAGGCATACAAGGACGTCATAGTCGCTTACCGGGACGGCTCGCCTGTCCGGCTGAGCGAGCTTGGCGACATCGTAGACAGTATCGAGGATGACAGGAACGCGGCGTGGTTCGTGACCAAAGACTTTCAGGAACGGGCGGTAATTCTCGCGATCCAGCGCCAGCCGGGTACGAATACGGTCGCCGTAGCGGACGCGGTGAAGGAAGTCATACCGTCGCTTAAATCTTACCTGCCTCCGAGCGTAAGCCTGAACCCGCTTTACGACCGATCCAGGTCGATCAGGGAGTCGATGGCGGAAGTGAACTTTACCATGGGGCTTACTCTCGGACTCGTCGTCATGGTCATTTTCCTTTTCCTCCGAAACGTATCCGCAACGGTCATCCCCAGCCTCGCCCTGCCCCTGTCGATCGTGGGGACCTTCGTCGCCATGTATCTATTCGGGTTCAGCCTCAACAACATCTCCATGATGGCGCTTATACTGGCTATAGGGTTCGTGGTGGACGACGCTATAGTCATGCTCGAAAACATAGTCAGGCACCTGGAGATGGGGAAAAAACCGCTCCAGGCGGCGCTCGACGGCTCTAGGGAGATCAGCTTCACGCTCGTCTCGATGACGATCTCGCTGGCCGCCGTGTTCATCCCCGTGCTGCTCATGGGCGGGGTTATCGGCAGGCTCTTCAAGGAGTTCGCCGTATCCATTTGCGCGGCCATTCTGATATCGGGCTTCGTCTCGCTGACACTTACGCCGATGCTCTGCAGCAGGTTCCTCAAGCCCGAATCGGGTAAAAAACACGGGCGTCTTTACAACGTAACGGAGCGTTTCTTCGACGGTATGTTCAAAGCCTACGATTGGAGTCTTAAGCGGGTGCTCCGGCACCGGTTCGCGTTTCTTATGATAAACGTAGCAATACTTTTAGTTACCGCATACATGTTCACGATAATCCCGAAGGGATTTCTGTCGAACGAGGACCAGGGCACTATTTTCACGATTACCGAAGCCCCTGAGGGGACGTCCTTTGAAAAGATGGTCGAGTATCAGCAGCAGGTCGCCGACGTCTTGAGGGAAAGCCCTTACGTCAGGGCCTTCTTCTCGGCCGTGGGCGGCGGGGGGGCCGGCACCACGGGGACCAACCAGGGACGCATGTTCATGCATCTAAAGCCTCGCGATGAAAGGCCGAGCTCGTTTGAGATTATAGACGAGCTTCGCCCCAGGCTCGCCGAGATACCGGGGGTTAGCGCGTTTATGCAGGACCAGCCGGAGATAAGGATCGGCGGGCAGCTTACGAAGAGCCTCTATCAGTTCACCGTACAGAGCCCCGATATCGAAGAGCTTTATAAGTATGTCCCACTACTCGAGGCCAGGATGAGCGAGATGCCAGAGTTAAAGGACGTTACCAGCAATCTCGAGATCAAGAACCCCCAGGTAAACGTGGAGATAATGAGGGACAAGGCCTCCGCCCACGGGGTATCGGCCGCCGAGATCGAAAACACGCTCTATAATGCCTACGGAGACAGGTGGGTGTCTACTATTTACGCGCCCACAAACCAGTTCCAGGTCATTATGGAGCTCAAGCCGGAGTATCAGGAAGATATGAACGCCCTTTCAAGGCTATACGTCAAGACATCGAACGATACGCTCATACCGCTCGAGACGGTTGCGAGATTCACCGAGAACGTCGGCCCCAAGACTATAAATCACTATGGGCAGTTCCCGGCGGTCACTATATCTTTCAACCTGACTTCAGGCGTGTCTTTGAGCGAAGCGGTCGATAAGCTGGATAAACTGGTCGCCGAGACCCTGCCCGGCAACATGAGCACGAATTATCAGGGCGTTGCGCAGGAGTTCCAGAGATCGCTCAGCGGTCTCGGGCTTCTTCTCGTCTTTTCGATTCTGGTCATTTACCTGATTTTAGGCATTCTCTACGAGAGCTTCATTCATCCCCTGACGATCCTCTCCGGACTTCCATCGGCGGGGTTCGGCGCCTTGCTGATACTCCTTCTCTTCGGGATGGAGCTGAACGTCTACGGGTTTGTAGGCCTCATAATGCTCATAGGCATAGTAAAGAAAAACGCGATAATGCAGATCGATTTCGCGCTCGATGCGCAGAGGAACGAGGGGAAGAGCCCTGTTGAGGCTATATACCAGGGCTGCCTCATCCGTTTCCGTCCCATCATGATGACAACTATGGCTGCTCTTCTCGGCGCGCTGCCCCTTGCCCTCGGCCACGGCGCGGGGGCCGAGTCGCGCCGCACGCTGGGCCTGACCGTGGTGGGAGGCCTCCTCTTCTCCCAGCTCATTACGCTCTACCTTACGCCGGTCTTCTATGTATATATGGACAAGTTTCAGAGCTACGTTCCCAAACTTTCCCTTTCACGTCTCAGGGGAAAGCGGACGGGAGAGGGTTACGCGTCGCGTTAGGCTTTCTCATCCGGGATTCCACAGGAGTTTGTTTATTAAAGTGAGGACGATCGGGACCCCGGCGCGGCCTGTATCAGAATCCCTAAGGAAAGAGCGCAATCAGGATTTATGTTGACATGTTTTAGCGAATATCCTAAACTTAAACTAAATCATAAAATACCGAGGATTGAATCAATAATTCTTTATGACAGGACCCGACCCTCATTTGTGTTGCCATAATTCAGTCTTGGTAAAAGCCCCCGCCATAAAACCGGATTTTATCATTAAGATACAGCTAGATAAGTCGGCTTCCGGGATTTAATCCGCATGATAAACGAACTTAGCGCTCTTCGTCTCATCGAAGAGCAGTTTCAGGGCGCAACGAAGTGCGTTGAGGCGGGGATAGGCGACGACGCCGCCGCATTGAGGGTGAGCTCCGGGAAACTGCTGCTCGCGACCACGGACTGTCAGGTCGAGGACGTGCATTTTCTAAAGTCCCTCGTTACTCCGGAGGAGCTTGCGAGAAAGTCGGTCGCCGTGTCCGTGAGCGACGTCGGGGCCATGGGCGGGGTGCCCAAGTTCATCCTCGCGTCACTCGGTTTCTCGACGAACGAGGACGAGCGGTTCCTGAGGGACCTGATAAAGGGGTTCAGGTCCTCGGAGGAGGAGTTCGGAGTGAAGCTCGTGGGAGGGAACCTGAGCTCGTCTGAAAAACTCTTTCTGGACGTCACCTCGCTCGGCGAGGTGGAGCCCGAGAACCTTATCAGAAGGAGCGGGGCTATGCCGGGGGATTCGATATACGTGAGCGGGACCCTCGGGGATTCCGCACTCGGGTTGAGGCTCCTCTCGGACGGGAAGACGTCGGATGAATATTCGTATCTGATCGGGAGACACAAATGTCCCAAGCCGAGGCTCGCTCTCGGCAGAAGGCTCGCTCTAAGCGGAGCTGTTACTTCGATGATAGACGTGAGCGACGGCCTCCTCCTCGATCTCGAGCGTATAACCGTACAGCAGGGAACGGGAGCGAGGCTTTATATGAGTCGAATTCCCTTGTCCCGCGAGTATTCGGCGCACGTCGCAGGGAATGCGGAGGATTTTTTTGAAACGGCGTTAAACGGAGGAGAGGATTACGAGCTCCTGTTCACTTCTCCTCCCGCCAGGCGAGACGAGGTCCGGGAAATATCCCGCGCCCTCAGTATAGACATAACTGAGATCGGCGAGGTGGAGCCGGGACCTCTGCTCACGGTGCTCGATCCGGGCGGCAATGAGATCGATATAAAAAGGAGGGGGTTCATTCACTTCGGTAATTAAATGGACGACGTACCGTTAAGTTATAACTTATTTTTAATCGTGCTCATGCTGTTTCTATCGGGCTTTTTCAGCACGTCCGAGGGCGCTCTTTTTTCCCTGAGCAGACACCAGCGCGACAGGCTCAGGAAAGAAGGGAGGAAGAGCTCGAAGCTCATAGAGAAGCTCCTCCACGAGCCCTATAAGCTCATAATTACTATCCTTTTTGCCGACGAGGTAGTAAACGTCGCTTACACGGCCGTCATTGGCCTTACTGTAAACGAGCTACTGAGCGGTTATTCGGAGCAGTCTGTTACCATTATATCGATAGTTATCGCCTCGCCGAGCCTCCTCCTCCTTGGCGAAATCGGACCCAAGACGCTGGGCGTAAAGTATCCGAAAATTATTGCCCGTATCATTTCATACCCTCTTCATCTGTTTCACCTGCTGATAACGCCCGTGAGATGGGTCCTCGTGATACTGTCTATAGGGTTCACCAGGATACTGGGCGGAAAGATCGAGTACGAGCACAGTAAGGATTTTACGCCCGAAGAGGTAAAGGTGCTTGTAGGACTCGGCAGCGAAGAGGGGGTAATCACCGATATAGAGAAAAAGCTCGTCAGCAGCCTCTTCAAGCTCGAAGAGGTACCCGCTTATAAAATAATGACACCGAGCATCGACTGCTTCCTCTTGCCCGCAAACCTCACTCGCAGGGACGCCGTATACGAAATCAAGAAGAGGGGATTTTCGAGGACCCCTGTCTACGAGGGCGATAAGGACAATATCATCGGGGTTCTTTACGCCAAAGACCTCCTCACCTACGATCTCGCGGAAGACACGATCTTGAAGAGCATCCTGAAGCCGCCTTATTTTATTCCCAGGACGAAGATGGCGTTCGATCTCCTGAAAGAGCTTCAGCACGAGCGCACGCACATTGCGATAGTCGTCGATGAGTACGGCCGCTTTGACGGTTTGGTGACTATGGAAGACATACTGGAGGAGCTCTTCGGCGAGATCGAAGACGAAAGAAGGGTGGTTAAGAGGCCGCAGGTCAGATGGGAGGGCGAGGCGCTGATCATACCGGGCAGCATGAAGATAGAGGAGTTTAACGATACGTTCCTATTTACGGTCCTCAGGTTCGGCGGACTCGAAAACCTCGGAGATGACCTCGAAGAGTCTATACTGCCCGCGCCCGAGGAACACGAGACGGTCGCGGGATTCATTTTCGATATGTTCGGGAAGTTCCCCGGCGAGGGGGACAGCGTTTCTTACGGGAGCCTGGTATTCCTCGTCAACCGGGTATCAGGCAAGAGAATTACCGAGATAAAGGTACAGAGAATGAGAGAAGAGGTGGCCGTTGTCGCTTGAGATTTTAATTATTATAATCGCTCTATCTCTACTTATACAGGGATTTTTCGCGGGCTCCGAGATAGCCCTGATTTCCTGCGATAAGGTCAAAATGAAGCTGCTCGCCGACCGCGGCTCCAAGAGCGCGAAGCTCGTAATGAGCGCGTTTGCGGAAGTCGAGCGGTTTATAAGCACGACGCTTGTCGGCATTAATCTTTCACTTATTACGAGCACAATAATCATGACCTTTTACATCCATCATAAGTTCGGGGCCGGAAGGGAGTATTACACGGTCCTCATACTCTCCCCCCTGATCGTCATATTCGGGCAGGTGGTGCCGAAGGCGGTATTCCAGAAAAAAAGGAATACGATAATACTCTGGTCGATATACCCCCTCTGGTTCGCATCAAAGGTCTTTTATCCCATCCTGATCGTGGTGAACATCTTTACCAAGAAAATACTGACCCTTATAGGCAGTACGGAAAATACGTTCATAACGAGGGAAGAGCTCATCGACGTCATCGAAGGCGACACGTCGGTGCCGAAAGTGGATTACAGGGAAAGGATTATCAAGAGGATCTTCAGATTCTCCGAAACCACAGTGGACGAGATAATGATCCCGCTCGTCCACGTGAGGGCGCTCAGCGACGAGGCTAAAGTAGGCGACGCGGTGCGCATGATTAAAGAGACCGGGTATTCGAGGATCCCCATATACACGCATCGCGTGGACAACATCACAGGCATGCTCCACTCTTTTTATCTCCTCGGAGCCGACCCGAACGAAAGGGTGAAGAACTTTTCGCGCGCGCCTTTCTATGTGCCCGAATCGAAGCTCGTGGACGAGCTGCTCGACGAAATGAAGGAGGGGAGGGCAGGTATGGCCGTCGTGGTGGACGAGTACGGAGGAGCCGTCGGGGTGATCGCGCTCGAGGACATTATCGAAGAGGTCGTCGGGGAGATAGAGGACGAGTACGATAAGGGTATAAAGCTCTGGAGGAAGGTTGCCGAAGGCGAGTATCTCGTAAACCCCAAAATCGAGATAGACGTGATAAACGACGACCTCGGGCTCGGCATACCCGAGAGCGTCGATTACGAGACCCTGAGCGGATTCCTCCTGTCCGAGTCGGGCTCGATACCGAAGACCGGCGATAAGATAAAGATCAAGAACAGCGTGTTTACGATCACCAAGGCGACGACGCGGTCTATCGATGAAGTAAAGCTCGTAATCAAGAAGAAAAAGTAATTCCGGCAGGCCAGGTGTCAAAGTTCTTTTATAGAGAACATAAGTCGAGATTCCTTTTCCCGCATTATCTCTTTATCCCTCTTTTTCTTATGGTCGTATCCGAGCAGGTGGAGCGTGCCGTGGACGATGAGCTTCTTTATCTCGTCGTGGAGCGTATTTCCGTACTTTATGCTGTGCCTTTTTGCGGTGTCGATTGAAATTACTATGTCGCCGAGGAGCGTATAATCAGGCCCCCCGCCCTGGGGGAACGAGAGTACGTCCGTCGACCGGTCTATTTCCCTCCATTCGCGGTTGAGCTCCCTCATTCTCCCGTCGTTTGTAAACGACAGGGAAAGCTCTGTCCCGGAGGGCAGGCCCAGATTTTTAAGCACGGTTCCCGCGATTTTCCTGAGCCGGCTCTTATATGCGCCTTCGAGCCCGCCGGTTTCGTCCGAAATCGAAATCTTCACCATCCATATTTTACTCGCGCATGAAGGCGTGTGAAAGCTCTAAACGCATCTAACGAGCCCGGGGCCCGGACTTGGACAGTCCCTTAATTTCTGATATGATTCATAACCATCTATGAAGCAAAGAAAAGCGAAAACCGAGAGGGTTACGTCCGAGGTTAAGGTCAAGGTCGAGATCAACCTCGACGGCAAGGGCGATTATCAAATAGAGACTGGGATACCGTTTTTTGATCACATGCTCTCCCAGTTCGCGAAACACGGTTATTTCGATCTTAAGATAAACGCCGCAGGCGACCTGGATGTGGATTTTCATCACACCGTGGAGGACGTCGGACTCGCTCTGGGGGACGCAATCCTGAAGGCATTAGGCGATAAAAAATCGATAAGACGCTTCGGGGAGGCTTTCGTGCCGTTTGACGAGACGCTCGCCTTCGCATCCGTCGATTTGAGCGGGAGACCCTATCTTGTCTACAAGGTAAAGGTCCCGAAAAGCAAGGTCGGCGAATTCGACCTAGAGCTCGGGGAGGAGTTCTTCAAGTCCTTCTCGAACACCCTTTTGTGCAACCTGCACATTGAGCTTAAGTACGGGGAAAACCTCCACCACATGATAGAGGCGTTATTCAAGGCGGTCGGGCGCGCGCTCGACAACGCCACGAGGATCGACGCGAGATCGGGCGGCATTCCTTCAACCAAAGGGAAACTCTGACCCATGATCGCGATAGTCGATTACGGAATGGGCAACCTGAGGAGCGTGAGCAAGGCGTTCCAGAGCCAGGGCTTCACCGTTAATGTGACGAGAGACCCCGGCGATATCCGAAGCGCGAGCGGTCTCGTGCTCCCGGGTCAGGGGGCTTTCGGGGACTGCGTTAAAAATCTCGAAGAAAACGGAATATTTCAGACTATAAAGGAGTTCATACAATCGGGGAGGCCTTATCTGGGCATCTGTCTCGGCCTGCAGGTGCTTTTTGAGGGGAGCGAAGAGTCTCCGGGCGTCGCCGGACTGGGATTGCTTAAGGGCAAGGTCGTGAGGTTCCCATCCTTTAAAAAAGAGCGGCTGAAGGTCCCGCATATGGGCTGGAACAGGATCGGGATAAGAAAGAAGACGGCGCTTCTCGAAGGTATCCCGGACGGGAGCTGGTTCTACTTCGTCCACTCTTACTTCCCCGTGCCCGAAGACGAAAGCGTGACAGCTATCACCTGCACATACGGGTTGGAATTCACAGCGGCCGTAGCGACTGGGAATATCTTCGCCTGCCAGTTCCACCCAGAGAAGAGCAGTGCTTACGGGCTCATGCTCCTCAGGAATTTCGGGCTTCTCTGCGGAGAAAAGATGAAAACCGCAAACCCCTAATTTACAGGATTCTGCGTCCCGGTATTCGTAGAGGGAGGGGTGTTCCGAGAGGGGGCGGCGGGCGGTGTCGCTGCCGAAGCGGTGTTCCCGTAAATTGCCTTATACGCACCGTAGCTCCTCAAAATTCTCCTGATATAGTTCCTGGTCTCCCTGAACGGAATCTCTTCGATGAACTCGTCCTTCTCAAGCCCGTAGAAATCCACTTTCCAGTCGGCTGCCCTGCCGGGCCCGGCATTGTAGCTCGCGAGCGCAAGCTCGACGTCACCGTCGAACTTGTCGAGGACCTGACTCAGATAAAAAATGCCCATCTCGATGTTTATCCTCGGTATAGTCAGCATTTCCGTGGTAAATCCGCTTATGCCTATCTGACTGGCAACCGTTCTCGCGGTAGGCGGGATGAGCTGCATGAGGCCGACAGCGTCAGCGGGGGAAACTACGTCTTTCTGAAACCTACTCTCTTCCCGTATGACTGAGTAGACGAGCAGCTCGTCGACGCCGTATTTTTTCGCGTACGAAGCCACAATGTCCTTATAGCCTCGCGGGAAAGAAAGGCTGTTGGCCTGGGGGAGGCCGATGTCCTGAGCCACCTTTATAGAGTTATAGTAATCGTCCACCTTCGCGTAAAGCAGGCTGACCACGACGAATTCCTCCTTCGTATTCGCCAGCGCCTCCATCTTTTCTATCTCGAGCCTCGCATCTTCGGGCAGTCCGAGTCTGATCAGTATTTCGGCCTTTTCCCTTTTCGCGGCTGCCGAGGGGTTGAGCGCAGTCGCTTCGGGACTGATGTTCGGATACTGAGGGGTGTAGCCTGTCTTCTGTTGGGCCATGTACGAGTGGTATGTCGGGGTCGTCATACCGGCAAGCTCCATGTACTCCGCCCTGGCCTCGTCTCTCTTTCCCTGCTTCTCGAGCGTCCTCGCCTTCCAGTACCTTGAGTTAGCGGCGTTAAAAGGAATGGATGAGTTGGTGAACGCGGAGAATGTCGCGAGCGCCTCGGTATACATCCCCCTTTTGTAATAAATCCAGCCGAGGTTCCATGCGCCGTCTTCGGCGAACTCGTTATTGGGGTAAGTCCTTATTAGCAGATCATACGTCTTTATCGCCTTGTCGTAATCGTCGTTTATCTGGTAGAGTCTCCCGGCGTTATAGAGCCCTTCGGGCGCAAGCTCGCTCGTAGGGTAGGACGTATGGATACGGGAGTAGAGCGAGGCGCCCTCCCCGTCCAGGCCTTGTTTTGATTTGAGCTTCCCCCTCCAAAAGAGGGACTCCGGGGAATTGATTCCGCTCAGCACGCTCTCGGCCTCATTCAGGCTGCCCGCGTTTACCATCGCTATGCCTTTTCTGGTTCTTGCATCAGTGCTCAGGGACGTGACCATATCGTAGTTCTGTGCTGCGGAAGACCACCTCGAGAGCTCAAAGAGCTTGTCGGCCCTCTGGAGATAGTCGGATTCTGTC
>DATIET010000257.1:0-3566 GCA_035455615.1 Thermodesulfobacteriota bacterium | reverse complement strand
TAGAATACGGGAACGACGATGAGACTGAGGAGCGTAGAGACTATCATGCCGCCGAATACCGCCGTTCCCAACGAATGTCTGCTGTTCGCGCCGGCCCCTGAGGCGACGACGAGCGGGAAGACGCCGAGAATAAACGCGAACGCAGTCATGAGGATAGGCCGCAGTCTTATGAGGGCCGCAGTCATGGCGGCTTCCTGTACAGGCATACCCTCCTCGCGCCGCTGCTTCGCGAATTCGACGATCAGGATCGCGTTCTTGCTCGCGAGACCTATGAGCATGACGAGTCCGATCTGGCAGTAGATATCGTCCGCGAGGCCGCGGAGCCATTGGGCGGTCATAGCGCCCAGGAGAGCGAGCGGGACCGCGAGCATGACCATGAAGGGCATCGCCCAGCTCTCGTAAAGAGCGGCGAGGAAAAGAAACACGAACACGAGCGAGAGGCCGAATATGAGGGGGGCCAGGTTCCCCGCCTTTATCTCCTGATACGAGATACCGGACCACTCGAACCCCATACCTTCGGGCATATATTCGTCCGCGAGCTCCTCCATGGCATTCATGGCCTGACCGGAGCTGTAAGCGGGGGCGTTATCGCCGTCGATCTCGGCTGAACGGTAAAGGTTATAGTGCGTGATGGTCTCCGGGCCCACTATCTGACTCACGTCTATCAGGGTATCGAGCGGGACGAGATCCCCCCTGTCCGTGCGCACATAGAGGCGGGATATGTCGTCCGTAGTGTTGCGGTACTGTGCATCAGCCTGCATGAAGACCTTGTAGACCTGACCGTAGAGGTTGAAGTCGTTTACGTACAGGGAGCCGAGATACCCCTGCAGGGTCTGGAACACTTCCGAAATCGACACCCCCTGCGTTTTAGTCTTCGTACGGTCGAGCTCTATATAAAGGCCTGGCGTATTAACCGAAAAATAGGCGAAGAGGCCTACGAGCTCGGGACGCTTCTGGCCCGCTTCGATAATTTCGCCCATAACCTTCTCGAGTGTATCGAGACCGAGGTTCGTCCTGTCCTCGAGCTCGAACTGAAAACCACCCGTAGAGCTCAGGCCCTGTATTGCAGGGGCGTTGAAGGCGACCACCTGGGCGCCCTGTATCCCCGCAAACTTCTTCCGCACGCTGGCCAGAATATAGTCGATCTGGGTATCTTTGGATTTCCTCTGGTCCCAGGGCGCAAGGACCGGGAACATGGCGCCCGAGTTCGAGTCGGAGCTCGAGGTTAGAAAATTTAGACCCGATATGGATACCACGTGCGCGACGCCGGGCGTATTTATGAGTACTTCGTATACTTCTTCCATGGTGGCGTTCGTACGCTCGAGAGAAGAGCCCTCGGGCCCCTGTATGTTTACAATGAAGTAGCCCTGGTCCTCCTCGGGTACGAAGCCGGTGGGCACGATCTTAAACATGTAGACCGTCAAAACCATGAGCACGGCAAACACTATCACCACGAGCTTCCACAGTGCGGTCAGCTCCTTTACCCAGCCCTGATACCCGTTCTTGAACCTATCGAAACCGTCGTTGAATTTCCGGTAAAACCACCACTTTGGCCCGGTCTCCTTACGGAGAAAGAGCGCACAGAGGGCGGGGCTCAGTGTGAGGGCGTTGATTGCCGAGATACCGACTGAGAACGCGATCGTCAGGGCGAACTGTCTGTACATCTGCCCGGAGATTCCCGGCATGAAGGATACGGGAACGAAGACGGCCATGAGCACGAGCGAGGTCGCAACGATGGGTCCCGTCACCTCTTTCATGGCCGCGCTGGTAGCTTCCTTCGGAGAAACATCTTTTTCCTGGAGCAGGCGTGAGACGTTCTCGACGACAACAATCGCGTCGTCCACGACGAGGCCGATAGCGAGGACGAGCCCGAACAGACTGAGCGTGTTTATTGAAAAGCCGAAAGCGTTGATGAGGGCGAACGTGCCGATAAGTGAAACGGGTATGGTTATTGCGGGAATGAGCGTAGCCCTGAAATTCTGCAGGAATACGAACACAACGATGAATACCAGAATGAATGCCTCGAATAAGGTCTTGACCACCTCGATGATGGAGGCGGTTACGAATTCCGTCGTATCGTAGACGATCCTGTAGTCAACGCCCGAGGGGAAGTTCTTTTTGAGCTCCTCCATCGTGGCCCTGACCTGTTTGTCGACGTCGAGCGCGTTCGCGCCCGGGAGCTGGTAAATGCCGATACCGATGGCCGGTTTGCCGTCGAGGAGACTGTCCTGGTCGTAGCTCTGCGCGCCCAATTCGATGCGGGCCACGTCCTTGATGCGGACGACAGTGCCGTCAGACTCGGCGCGTATGATTATGTCCCCGAATTCCTCCACGGTCTCGAGCCTGCCGAGCGTGGTAATCGTGTACTGGAACTGCTGTCCGTCGGGAACTGGCGGCTCCCCTATCGAGCCCGCGGCCACCTGGAGGTTCTGCTCGGATACGGCGAGGGCCACGTCGTTAGTGGTGAGACCGAGGCTCGCAAGCTTGTCCGGGTTGAGCCAGATTCGCATCGAGTATTCCCTCTCACCCCAAATGGTAAGGTTGCCCACTCCGGGGATTCGCTGGAGGGTCTGGTAAATCTGGATGCCAATGTAGTTGCTCAGGAAAAGCTCGTCGCGGCTCCCGTCGGGGGAAATAAGGTGCACCGCCAGGATAAGGCTCGGGGACTGTTTTTCAACCGATATGCCGTACTTGCCCACCTCCTCGGGAACGAGCGGGGTGGCGAGCTGGACCTGGTTCGTTACGTCCACGTTCGCTATATCGAGGTCATAGCCGACATCGAACGTAACATTTATATTCATCGTCCCGTCGTTCGAGCTGTAGGATTCCATGTAAGTCATACCCTCGACGCCGTTAATCTGTTCTTCGATCGGGTCGGTGACAGTAGTCTCCACGACCTCGGCACTCGCGCCGGTGTAGGTCGCGGAAACGTTGACAGTCGGGGGTGCGATGTCCGGGAACTGCGCAATAGGCAGTATGGGTATGGAAATAGCGCCGACAAGCGTTATCAATATCGCGACAACTGTGGCCAGAACGGGACGCTGTATAAAAAAATCAACCAAGCCGATTCTCCTTAACCGATTATGAAGAGCGTTATGCTATTTAGCTTTGTCCCCCGGCGGCGACGGCTGAGGCGCGGATTTTTGGGAGGCTGTTTCGGGGACCACGGTCATGCCGGGCTTAACCTTCTGCAGGCCCTCCGTTATGACTTTTTCCCCCGTTTTGACTCCATCCTGAATGACAACGAACTCGTTGTAGTTAGAGCCGGTCGTAACATTTCTGTATTCGACCTTGTTTTCCGCTCCCACGACATATACGAATTGCTGTCCCTGAAAATCGCTTACGGCCTGCTGGGGGACCAGGAGAGCGTCGGGCTGTTCCTTCAAGAGGAGTTTGACCTTGACGAACTGCCCCGGAAGCATGGTTTTGGCGCTGTTCGGGACGACCGCCCTCATCTCCATTGTCCCTGTGTTGACATCGACTTCGTTATTGATGAAATCGATCCTGCCGTCTTCCGGAAGAGTGCTTTCGTCGGGGAGGACTATGCTGACGGTCAGGTCGTTCTT
>DATIET010000256.1:0-3097 GCA_035455615.1 Thermodesulfobacteriota bacterium | reverse complement strand
ACTCTATATTCTGAAGTTTCCATCCCCCCTCTAACGGTAGTTCGGTAACGGTTACGCTTGAATTAAAGGGGCCTCCATCCGATTGACCGTCAAGCAGGGCAAAAGGATTTGGTCCATTTCCGTCAACAGTGACCTCAAATGGAAAAAAATCCGTGTCGCCAGCTCCAGGTGCCACTTTCGTGATAGTTATACCGCAGCCCTGTATCGGAGGTGGCACGCCCGCAAGGGCATAGTCCCCAAACCCCGTGAGAATTGTAACGCCTGTTAGTACTAAAATTATGTAGTAAACACGTAAGTTGAACATTTAATATCCTCCTCTAATTATATCCTCCAGCAATACTAGTATATCTTTATTTGTACGTCAATTACCTCACTACCCCTTGCCGTCGTACTTCTGGAGTACATAATTAATGCCCTCGATAAACAGGTCATTGATGAACCTATCCTCTTGCACGGCCAGTTGTTTTAGCCTCTGATACATCGCCTGTGTGATTCTGGCAGCTATCTGGACAATGTCTTAATCGAACTTTGGCGGCGGGGGTTTGCTGGTACAATTCTGAGGCCGGAAGGGTCGCCGTGTATGCCCGGACGGACCCCTCCGCAGGGTAATGGGCAATCCCCTTATTTCAGATCGTTTATCGAAGCGCCGAAGTTTATGTGGTACGTCTGCCCGTTCATGACGAGCGCCGGGACGGATTTCACGCCTGCGTCTTCCGCTTCCGAAATCCTGCCCTTCTGCTCGCCCAGGTGCACCACTTCCACCTCATACTTCTCCGGGTCGAGCGCCTCCGCGACCCCCCTCTCGGCGCTTGCGCATACGGGACACCCAGCGTGATAGAAAACGGCTTTGCTCATGGCAATTACCTCCTTGCTTTATATAGTATCGACTCGATACTATAATGCACAAGCGAACGGGTATTGTCAAGCTGGTTTCGATTCGATACAATAACGGCATGGATCAAACCGGCAGAATCGCATCCCTCATCGAAAGACTGGGCAACCTGCTGAGAGCCGAGGAAAGGAACTCGGGGACCGGGCTCATGCCGGTGCACGTCCAGATGCTCTCCTACCTTTCCATTTGCAACAGGTACAGCGACACGCCCGCAGCGGTGACGGAGTTCTCAGGCGCGACCAAAGGGACCTCGTCACAGAGCATAGCCGTCCTCGAGAGGAAGGGGTTCCTCAGAAAGCGCCCCGACAAGGCTGACGGGAGGGCCATACACCTCGATCTCACCGCGAAGGGCAGGCGGTTCGTCGAAAACAATTTCCCGCCGCCCGGGTTCGGGTCCGCCATAGAGGATATGAAGCCGGGCGACAGTGAATCCCTCGCCCGCCTGCTTACCGGCCTCCTCACGACACTCCAGAGGAGGAACCGGGGACGCATGTTCGGCGTATGCCGTACGTGCCGCCACTTCAGGAAGGACGCGCTTCCGGGCTCTCACCAGTGCGGTCTCACGCTGGAGCCGCTTACGGAGGACGAGAGCATGAAGATATGCCGGGAGCACGAGCGGCCGGCCGCTTGAACGGGGTGCGGCGTCTCTTCAACTCGAAACGGGCGCAAAGTGAGTTAAGGCGCACGGGCGCGGCTAAATTATTAAGGTTTGGAGAAATCGTAAAACACACATTGTGTGTGTGCCCGTTGTACTCGGCGGTTAAGGTGTTATAATATCGCTCTATTAAATTCACCCTTCAACCACTCATCCGGATCTAATTGTTCTGTTACAGGCTCGAGAGTGATAAAATTGCAGGGTTAGAAAAGGGGAATTCGACAGGTCCGGTTGATCGTCGTATTTGAATTACCGAATGCGCCGCGGATTGGAATAAATCGTTAATCCGGCTCAGGCGCTTCAGTTTTCAATCTAATCGATTGCAACAGTCTCACTCGATACCATCGAACGCGGATATCCGCCTGTCTATGAAGACTATGACTCAGATTAACACTCCGGCGGAATACAACTCCCGCGCGAACACGAAGATACGCTTCACTCCCAATACGGAGTTCGAGAAGGAGCTCAAGAAAAGGGTATCCGTTTACTTCGAAGAGAACCCCGTTTCAAAAAAAGACAACGGCATGATGTATCTGAAGACGCTTATCGCTGTCCTGTGGGTGGCGGCTTCGTATTCACTCCTTGTATTCGCCGGGCTCCCGGTATGGGGGCTGATACTCGCCGCGGTTTCCCTGGGCGTCGCGTTAAACGCCCTCTCTTTCAACGTTATGCACGACGCGCTCCACGGGGCCTATTCCGAGCGCCCGTGGGTGAACAAGCTGATGGGACACTTCCTCGACCTCATCGGCGGGAGCTCCTATTTCTGGTACAGGAAGCACAACTACTTCCATCATTCCTACCCCAACATCGCGGGGCACGACGACGACATAGAGGCGGGTATATTCGCGCGCCTTAGCCCCCACCACAAGAGGTATTTCTTCCACCGTTATCAGCACCTATATATTTGGCCCCTATACGGGTTCCTCGCGGTCAAGTGGCACCTGTTCGACGACTTCTACACCTTTTTTACGAAGAAGATAAACGGGCACGAGATAGACCGCCCCGGGGGATGGGACGCGGTAGTCTTTTTCGGCGGGAAGCTGTTCTTTCTCACGATGGCTTTCGTGATACCGCTCTTCTTCTATCCCGTCCTCTACGTCATCGTATTCTACATGCTGGTCGCATTCCTCCAGGGGCTGATAATGTCGGTCGTATTCCAGCTCGCCCACTGCAACGAGGACGCGGGGTTCCCCATGCACACGGGGGAAACGAAACAGATGGATACGAGCTGGATGGTGCACCAGCTGAGCACCACCACGGATTTCGACAAGGACAACCATTTCCTAACGTGGTACCTCGGAGGGCTCAACTACCAGGTGGAGCATCACCTGTTCCCGAAGATATGCCACATCAACTATCCGGCGCTCTCCCGCATAGTCGAGGAGACGTGCAGGGAGTACAGCGTCACCTACAATGCCTACAAGAGCTTCTTCACGGGGATCAAGTCCCACTACAACTGGCTCAGGTTCCTCGGCCAGGTGGGGTAGAGGCGCTCCTGCGGACACGATGCAAGATGCAGGATTCACGATACAGGATGCAAGATGCGTTTC
>DATIET010000255.1:0-11136 GCA_035455615.1 Thermodesulfobacteriota bacterium | reverse complement strand
TTAAAATAAAATAAAGGCAATTATTTCTTCTTCTTCTTTTCCTTGATGAAAAGAAGCAAAAATCATCCGGCTACATAATTTGCTAAAAATATCATATTAAGGCTAAAATCTATCAATTCCACCCACACCCCTGATAGATTTCTTTACGCCTTAATAATCTATTTTCTTTACGCAAATTCTGTAATGTCGGGAGAGGAAAATGACGAGATTGCCGCGGTCGCCGAATACGCTCCCTCGCAAAGACAGGGTAGGTAGGGCAGAAGAGTCACACTGGAATCGTAAATGAGCACACATTGTGTGCCGCAAATTCTGTAATGTCGGAAACAATCACCCTTCGACAGGCTCAGGGCGAACGGATGTTACCAATGTCGTTGGCTTAAGGAGATGAGATTCGCAAGGATCGTAGAGCGCACCATATGTGCGCGCCCCCTTCTAATTTCCGGAGCGGCGTAGTATAATTTAATCAGGCGATCGGTATTACTGGTAAATACAACAGTCAACCGTCGGTAACCGCGTCCTCCGAGATAGCTTGCAGCATGCACGGTAATTCCCTCCCGAACGATAAGGCGGACCAATTGAAACGCCTTCATGAATGATACCCGCCGACGCCGGAAATCTTTCTTAGCGCAGGCGGTTATGGAGATATTCAGGAGTTTCGACGGGGTCGAGCTCTCATACCATGACCCGGGGGGCCGGGGCGAGCCCCTTATGCTCCTCCACGGCTTCACTACTTCATCCCGGATCGACTGGGTTGAAACCGGGGTCTACGGCGCGCTGTCACGCAAGGGAAGGAGGGTTATAATCCTGGACGCGCGGGGGCACGGGGAGTCGGCGAAGCCTCACCACGCCCACTCCTACTGCGACAGGGCGATGTCCAGGGACGTGAACGCGCTCGCGGAGCACCTGGGATTAAACGACTATGACCTCATGGGATACTCGATGGGGGCGAAGGTCGCGGTCGAGACTGCCCTCGTTTTCGGCAATATAAGGAAGCTCGTCCTCGTGGGGTTCGCCGTTTACGAGAGAGGCTGGCAGTACAGCGAGGCCGAGAGGCTCTCGCGGATAAAGAACATGCTCAGCAGGAGGCCCGGCAAGGGCGACCGGTACAGGCGCTCGGCTGAGAGGTACCACGGGGACAGGAAGGCGTTTGCGGCGAGGCTCGAGGGCGCCGAGCTCCCGGAATTCACTAGCGGGGACCTTGCGAGGATCGACATACCCGTGCTCGTCGTGAACGGGCGCGGCGACGAGGTCGACGCTCACCAGGCTGCCTCGTACTTCAGGCGCGGCCGGGGGGCGGCGTTTGACGGCGAGAGCTGGTCGCTGCTCGGAAACGCCGGGCTGCCCGAAATAGCGCACGCGTTCCTCGGCTATATCGAAACGGCCTCCCCGGAGTCCCCGCAGCATCCCTCAGCCGGGTCTTGATTTCCAATTCCGCGCGCGGGGACGGTTTCTCCATCCCTCATTCTGATATATAATTGATGTAGCTTTCCCCCGGGGCTGCCCTTTCCCGCGGGCGAGAAATACCATCTGATGCCTAAACCATCTAAAGGAGGATGCAGGCCATGAGGAAAGTTCTTTTATCATCCGCCGCGGTCGCGGTTCTTATTACAGTCGTCTCGCTGGGGAACATAGGGGGGTGCGGCGGCGGCAACTTATGTGATTTCGGCATATCGAGCATCTACAACGGCGCCAACTTCGGCGACCAGGACTCCGAATGGGAGTGCAGGACAGGAGGGGTCGTCGAGTATACGATCGCGTTTTTCGCGGACGGCACGGGGACGCGCTCCGACATAGGGGACTTCACCTGGGTGCAGACCGACTGCAAGCGGCTCGAATTCACGGCCGACGAGGGCGAGTCCGCGGAGCTAAAGGGCCTCCAGGTCACGGGCGGGATAATCGGCGGAGAGCAGTTCGGGACGATGAAATTCAATCAGGTTTCGGAGGACCTTGGAAACTTCGGATATACCTGCGAGCTGATCATATTCTAGCCGGGCGGCGAGCCGACGCGGGCTTATGACGCAGAACCTGCGCTCGCACACAATGTGTGTTTTATGATTCCTACGAATCTCTACAGCGTAAACCGGCAATCGTGTCAATCCCGTCTTATCCTCTATTTCCCTCTCCCCTCCGAGGGAGAGGGTGAAGGGTGAGGGGGTACCTTTCTACAGGATGAAGTTTGGAAGAATCGTATATGAGCGCAGATTCTGCGCGTGCGTGCGCGCGTTTGAGTTAATGCGCCGGTAGGGGTAAATTTGTTGACGCGGACGTGCGCGCCGGGCGGGACGGACGGCGCGGGCGGGGGGCAACGAAGGACCGGAGCACACTCTTACATGGAAGTCATCATAGCCTGGCTCACAATCGTATCCCTCATAATGATAGTTGTCGGGCTGATAGACCCGGCTATCGCGCTCCCGTGGTCGAGGGAAAAGACGAGGAAGAGGGCGGCCGCCGTTTACGGATACGCGTTTTTCGCTATGATCGCGCTCAGCATCGTATTCTTCCCGCGCACTAATCTCGAGAGCAGGGTTTACGCGCTCTTCTTCATCTGCATTGCGGCGCTCGCCGTGGGGATCGCGAAGCCGGGGCTCCTTCTGCCCTGGGCGAGCGTCCCGACGAGGAAGGGTGTACTTATGTTCTACATCCCTCCGGCAGTGTTCCTGATAGGGGCCATGGTATACGCGAACGCGTCGAGGCCGGTCGACCCCAGGTACTCCATACCCCCCGGGGAGCTGGGAGGGGCCGACCAGGTGAGGACGCTCAAGTACAGGGCCGCGGCCGAGTTGAGAGGCCAAAACAACATCGGGCTCGACCGTGTCCGGAAGATAGAGGTGAAGGAAGCCGCCGCGGGCGGGGGGTACGACGTGCTCGTCGAATTCAACATCGACGACGTGATGCTCCCGGATCTATTCAAGCTCAAGTCCGAGACCGACATGGCCAGGGTGTACAAGGCCGTATATACCTCCGGGTACGACGTGAGGAACGTTACGGTCACCGCGTATTTCCCGGTCGGGTACAGGGAAAGGGAGGAGCCGACCGACCCCGAGCCTGTGTTCACGACCTCGCTCGACGGGGCGCGGGCGGCAAAGATAGACTGGGGCGCGAGCGATTACGAGCTCGAGTCCGAGGTGCTGCCCAAAGTCTGGAAGGTAGTTTTCAAGCGCGAGGGGTTCATGTGAGAATTTAGCCGGAGAGGGCTGGATTAGGCGGCAGATTCCATTATAATATTTTCCCTTTAAGAGAAGCAGTCCCGACTGAAATTAAAACCGGAGGTAGATCAAGCGGTGTATTTAAAAATAATCGCGGTTGTGCTGATAGTTGCGTTCATAGGTATCCAGTTCGTACCCGTAGAAAGGTCGAACCCGCCGGTAACGGGCGAGATAGACGCCCCGCCCCAGGTGAAGGAGATGCTCAGGCGCTCCTGCTACGACTGCCATTCTAACGAGACCGTGTGGCCGTGGTATTCCTACATAGCCCCCGCGTCCTGGCTGCTGGCGGACGACGTCGCGGAGGGGAGGGCGGAGCTCAATTTCTCCGAGTGGAGCGGGTACGAAGAGAAAAGGAAGCTGAAGAAGTTTAAGGAGACCCGGGAGGAGGTCGGGGAGGGCGAGATGCCGCAGTGGTACTACATCATCATGCACCCCGAGGCGAAGCTCTCAGACGCCGACAAGCAGGCCCTCTTCGATTGGACCGCAACTGGGGGGAGGTAGGGCACACATAGTGTGATTCTACGTTCCTGCATTACCTCTTCCGCTTAATCCAGCAACGAAGCCCAACCCTCACTCCACCTTCACGGCGGGGGGGAGCTTCCACTGCCGTCGAGGGTGGCCTCCTTCGGCCGGTAGCACCGATATACCATATCCATCGGTCCTCCGTTGACAATCGGTACGTATTGTCATTAGAATTACATTGAACTAAGAGGGCAAACCATTTGAAAGAATGGGACGCAAAGTCACGGGTCTAAGAACCATCGGTTTATGACGGCTGGATTGCAATAGTTCTCACCTCCTCCACTGCTTTATTTAGAACCTGCCTTTTGCTGACTCCTTTTAAATGGTTTTGACTCACATAAAAAAGTCCGGGGAGGTTAGCGTATGAGTACGTCGATTCTAAAGCATATTTTTCTGTCGTTAGTGTTTTTATTCGCGTTGGAGACCGTTGCTGGTGCACAGGATTCGTGTGAATTTATTTGCGGGCCTCCCTCGGGTGTACCCTTGGGTGTGGCGTTTGCGTATAAATGCGAGATGGATTGTCCTTCCTGTCCCGAAGGCTATCCCGGATGCAACGCGTGCGATAGGTTGGAAATGGTTTTCGGCAAGGAATTAAGATGTTGTTCTTTGCTGGTAGAATGCGGAGAACCGGGCAGATAGATTTTAGTGTATTTCATAAGTCCGGGATCGTTGCAGGTCTATGAAGCGGTGAGCGGTTGGATCAAATCGCCACTTCATAGCCGTATTGTGCGTGGAATTTTCTTGTGCCCCATTCGTCAAGCGTGGTTTAAGCCGGGATTTTGAAGTGTGCGGCAAATTCCTGTAACTTCATATATTGCTTTACTCTTAAAAGTTAACACCCTGTCATGCTTGGCTCTTCATCCGCTACTAGCAAGCCCCTGTAATCGAGAAAAGTCATTTCAAATTACATTGCATAATACCCGTGAGTTTAATCCGGCCTGAAAAGCAATTTAGACGTAAATCTAAATACTAAGGGCTTGTAATTATTTCAACAAAAATAATTTAAGAGCATTAGAATTAGTATAGGAGAATTATGTTATGGGCCGGTATTGCATATGAGGCCCGCGGGTACATGAATATCTTCATGAGATTTAGCAAGTCGATTATTTCGTTATTCCTATTGCTCGCCGTGAGCGCATTCTACGCCGATCCGGTTTTTGCTCAACCCAAATGCAGCGGTCTTATAGCCACGATCACAGGCACGCCCGGTAATGACATTATTAACGGTACGCCCGGTCCGGATATAATCGCCGGACTTGCCGGGAACGATGTAATTAAAGGCCTCGGGGGTGACGACGTGATATGCGGGGGATTGGGTAATGATTTGATCGCGGGCGGAGCCGGAAACGATCAGCTTTTTGGGGGAC
The DNA here is from genome assembly GCA_035455615.1 of Thermodesulfobacteriota bacterium. Lineage (GTDB taxonomy): Bacteria > Desulfobacterota_D > UBA1144 > Nemesobacterales > UBA2774 > 2-12-FULL-53-21. Next base: position 6,041 of record DATIET010000255.1, on the reverse strand, counting down.
CGGGAGCCGATAATTTAAGAGGCAATGCCGGCAAAGATAAATTGAGAGGCGGTAATGGAAACGATATTCACAATGGCGGTCCCGGTATGGATGAATGCCTGGACCAAATAAGATTACATGCCTTCACAAGTTGTGAAGGGCACAACGTGGTCATGTTGTTCGATCTGATCAATAAAGCCCGGGCGGAAGCAAGGAACTGCGGCGATACGTTTTTCCCCGCGGCTCCTCCGCTTAACTGGGACGACAGGGTCGCGGCAGCCGCCCTCGGCCACTCGACCGATATGGCCGTGACCAACTTTTTCGGACATGAGGGCTCCGACGGCTCAGACCCGGGGGACAGGCTCATGAACGAGGGCTATGACACGAAGCTCTGGGGGGAGAATATCGCGGTCGGGTACGATCGCGAGGCTGCTCTTATGGACGCATGGCTCAAATCCTCCGGTCACTGCGCGAACATAATGGACCCTTCTTATGAAGACGTCGGGGTCGGGGTTGGGAATGGCAAGTTCAAGGGCAATACGGCAACATACTGGACTCTGGACCTTGCGGCTGAGATGAAGTAATCTGCTCCCCTTTTGTCGAGCCTGGGTTAAGTTGGAATACATTAAGAATAGTGATGGTTCCTTGCAATATTAGTGAGTTTAGACCATCGACCTCTTAGCAGGTAATTGCAGGTCACTTTTACCGGGGCTTGACAATAACATAATATCAATCATTGTTGTGGAACTCGCGTGATTATAAGGGAATTATGGGTGCATGCTCACAAGAAGAAAGCTATTATGCAAAATGGAATCCTGGCATTACTAGCGTTGTTATTACTCGCCGGATGCGACTCTTCTTCAAAAGCAACGGGATCTCCGCCTGCCCCCCAACTCCCGCAAGATTTTCAGTGGGAAGGCCGATGGATTGTTAGCGATCTTGGCATAGATGTACCTTTTAGCTGGCAAGGGAATGACGGCGATGTTCAGATGGTTGCCGGAGGTGAGGAGTATCCAGTTCATTTTACAAATCTAATATTCGACGGCCACCTCTACACTCTTACTTATAAATGGCCTGATACCGTACCGCCGCTACCCGACAACGATTGTGTTTGTATCGGGCGACTCCCCTTAGACGAGTTTAACCGTTGCCTGGCCAGTTCGCGTTATGTAGGGGCTGAGGTTTTAATAGAGGAAGAAGAGCGCTATGTTAATCATTTTAGGATTAGTGTAGTTTTTGGCGACTCCGAAACTAAACCCGGTCCGGTTCGGGTCCCGATCATGGAAGGTGATTTTTATGTCGATCAGGAAGATTCTAGCAAGATCTGGAAAGTGCTGCATTTCGGGTTTCAAAACCTTCTCGACCCGGCGTTGGATGAGTGGGCCATAATGCAAGAGTTTAAAGATACCGCAGGAGAGGTTACGCTTCCTGAAGAGTGTATTGATGCATGTAAAAACGATGATCCCGCGTTTGGAAAGGGCTTTTTCTGCAAATGAGATATGTTCTGCGGGATCTTTGTAAATTGACGCCGTAGTCAAAAAACAATTAGAAATTCTGGCGATGCCGACTGTATTGCTCTCATTTTGTCACACCGGAATAAAGTTGGGGGAAAGCGGGCATTGTAATAACAAAAAAGGGGAGCCGAAGCTCCCTTTCTTTGTATGTATCTGAGTCAGTCCCGGTTTTACGCGGTTATTCTTCTGCGGCGGAGTACCAGTAACGCCGCTATTCCCAGGATTCCCGCCATTACTATGAATCCCCATTCAGATAATGTGGGTACATTATTGGATACTTGTTCCGCGAAAGCTATCCCGTCAAAACAATCGACTGTCTGACCAACGACATTAAAGCTTGGAGGAACAGATTCATCAACGGTAAGTAAATAACTGTCAGTTGGTCCAACATCACCGTTATTGGCTGAAGCATACAGTTGTTGTGTAACAGGATGAAAAGCAAGTCCACCAACGCCCAAAGGTCCGGTGGTTATTCCGCTAGTATCCATTGTTCCAACCAGAGTTGAAGCCCCGGTATCTCGATTTAGTGTAAAAAGAGAAAAAATTTCGCTATTCCAGACAGCGGCAAACAATGTGCCATCGTCTCTTACAGCTAATCCAAAACCTCCTCCGCTTAATCCTGATGGACCAATTGTAGTCATTTCTGCTGTGTCCGGGTTGATTGTTACCAAGGGAGCTGATATACCATTACAATTTCTAGCAAGACCATATAGAGTATCGGTTGCACTATCATACGTAAGGCCAGGAATCCTTGCACATTCACCCGGATTATTATTGTTGCCAATAACGCCAATCAGTGTTCCCTGCCCGGTAATGGGGTTGATTTCAACAAGTATTGATGTGGCATCGTCTAGAATACCAGCAGCCACTAGTCTTCCATCATCAAGAGATGCTAGTGCTGACATTCCATTAAAGCCTGGAGTACCCACAAACTGCATTTGGCCCGTGTTAGGATTGACAATATATAGTGAACGCTGTAGTGCAGGTTGGGTATCACAGGTACCAGCTCCCGCTGTACCGTAAAGAACAACATCTTGTGACTTAGCATAGTGTGGAAAACACAAAACGGATAATAGTAATAAAGTCAATCTCATAGTATGCATTCCCTCTTTCCTCCCGCTTATTAGTAATACGCATTTTAGCATGTAGGTAAATATTTATCAATCCGGATTATACTGTGTTCTGCTGTACTCCTAAAGGTTGGTTTAAGTTGAAATTTTTGAAGACTGGAGCTAATAAAAAGGAAGCCGAAGCTCACTTTGTAGCATGTCAGTAAGTCATTTCAGTTTTACGCTGCTACTCTTCTTCCGCGGATAATCAACAGTGCCGCATTTCCCGGAATGCCCGCCATATAACCGGTATATATGCTTTACAGCATATTCCTTCAAGCCATATGCTTAAAGGATATATCTTCCAAAATGCCGCATATGGTGAACTTTCGGTGTACTTTCGGTGAACTGCTGTACGATATTCAACAATTCCGTCTGTCCGATATAGGACGAAAAAATCCGCTTTGACCCCGGCCTGTATTATTTATACTTGTAATGGTATGTCACCATTCGTGATTTGGGTGACACCACTCCCGGCATGGATGTTGCCTATTGCGTATCTGTCGATCATACCGGTACGGAGGTATCTGCGCATGCACAAGTTCATTTCGCTATCGATAATAATTCTACTTATCGCGGCCGCCCTGATATTCGGGGGATGTGACGACGCCGAGGACGCGTTTGACGGCGGGCCTTCGGACGAGCCCAATTTCACCGCGGAAGGCGTGGGCGAGAACACTGTGACCGACCTCTTTATCGAGATAAGGGCCATGCGCGAGAACCGGAACACGGCGGGCGAAGGGACCGCTGTGATCGGCGGCGAAGATTTCGACATCGAGGTCACGGGGGGCGAGCTCTCGACCGATTTTAATGCCGAGCCGCCGATTCCCCAGACGGACGACCTCCTGCCGCTCGACTTTATCTGCACGCCCAGGTTCGCCGTGCTCAGCGTGCGGATAACGCCGGGGGATTTCGAAACGACGATGAGGCTCAACGAATGCGAGGAGAATAACCCCGATATATTCGACGAGGACGGGGTGGTGTTCAACCCGTGCGACGGCGACGACCCGGTGGACGACCTGGAGTTCTTCAGCGGCGTGTGCCTCGATATGCCGGAGATAGGCGTCGAGCGGGGGCGGGACACGATAGTGCTCGGGGAATTCAACGGGCTCTGCGGGGACGGCGCGCCGTGCATAGTGCCGAGGGACGTCATAGTGTTCGTTCCGTCGTTCAATGAAGATATAGATTTCGACGATATCATCGACGAGTTTTAGCTGGGGGGTAGATTTGATGTGTGAAGGGATTAAAGGAGGGCAATATCATTTTCCCCCTTTCGTAAAGGGGGATTCAGGGGGATTTAAAAAAAGAATAAATGACAAATTGAAAATCCACCCTAACCCTCCTTTGCCAAAGGAGGGAATGAAAGATTAAAGACGAGAAGCTGAATAGATCCCGTATCAGGTATGGGACATGGTTCAGGATGAGGGATAAGATGCGGAGTGAACCGGTCTTATACATTCCTCGCCTTTGTTCTTGTAGGAGTTTACGTAGAGGGAGACCTCCCAGCATTCCATGTCGCCGGAGGGATACGGAGCGAGGAGCGGGAGAACGTCTTCGGGCTTGCCGAGCTCGGGGTCGAGCCAGCGCGCCTCGTCCTTTTCGTCGAGAATCACCGGCATCCTGTCGTGGATCGGGGACATGAGCTCGTTGGCCGACGTCGTGATGATAGTGAACGAGCGGAGCTCGTCGTCTTTGCCCGCGTGCCATACCGTCCAGAGCCCCGCGAACGCGAACGGCCCGCCGCCCTTGAGCCTGATGAAATAAGGGGTCTTGCCGCCGCCCGCGAGTTTCTTCCATTCGTAGAACCCCGAGGCAGGGACGAGGCAGCGGGATTTTTTGAGGAGCGTTTTGAAGCTCTGTTTCTCCGCTACCGTTTCGGCGCGCGCGTTTATCATCCTGTATCCGATCTTCACGTCGCCTGACCACGCCGGTACGAGCCCCCAGCGCATGAGGGCGAGCACGCGCCTGTCGCCCTCGACGGTGACGACGGGGCAGTCCTGAGAAGGGGCGATGTTGTATTCGGGCGGGAGCAACAGGTCCCCGGGGACCTCGCTGCCGAACCTGCCTTCGAGGAGCTCTTTATCTTCCTTGCGCACGAACCTTCCGCACATGTATTTATTTTACCATTACAGCATGACTGATTTATTGAATCAGAGTTGACACCCCCACCCTTAACCCTCCCCCCTCAAGGGGGAGGGAAATTAATGTGCGGGCGCTTGCCCGCCGTAAATTCTGTAATGTCGGGGGAAACGAAGACTGGATTCCCGATAAAGGCATTCGGGAATGACAAAATCATTTTCCCCCTTAGAAAAAGGGGGATTTAGGGGGATTTAGTTTTTGATAATGGCTGTTGAGGGATTAACGAAAAGGACAAACGGAAAATCCTCCCTAACCCTCCTTTTCCTAAGGAGGGAATTACAGACAAAGATAGATTTCTCACATGCGTTCGAAATGACAGTGTGGGTTGGGCTGAGGAGATCCGGAAGGATCGTAGAGTCACACTACGTGTGCGCCCTTCGATCCTTCGACTTCGCTCGGACAGGCTCCTGCTCAGGACGAGCGGGTTGGGCTTCGTTGCCTGGGTTAAGCAGAAGAGGTTCGGAAGAATCATAGAACACACATTGTGTGTGTGAGTTATTTGGATAGGCCGGTGCTGCCCGAGCCGTTCTTCTCAGAGGGCGAGCCCATTACCGCCTCGCTCGCATAGATGAGGGACACGAGGCACTTTTCGCCGTCTCCGCGGATCATCAGTATTACTACCGAACCGGGAACGTCCCATTGCGTTCCCAACATGAGGTCGCCCCTGCACACTGCCTCCGCTTTTTTATCCGGTTCTATAACGGCGTTGGTGTTGAGTAGTGTTTCGCCGTCGACCACGGGCGTTCCGTACGCTTTTATCACGTCTTGTTTAAGGTTTTCGTAGTTCTCCAGGTAGAGACTGTCGCTCGCCAGCTTCTCCGGATACAAAACCCCGGCTCGGTAGAGTTTGCCGTCCTTGAACTGGTAGGTGATAAACGTGATCAGATCCCTGTAACTGCCCTCGAAAATGAGCGAGTCTTCGGTCTCGTGCTTCGGACCCCTGGGCTCGGATTCTTTTACTTCGTCCCTGGTCATTCCCCATCGCGTCGCCCTGAAATCGAAATTCTCTTCGGGCTTCGACTGCGGCCCGGGGCTCGCCGACGGTTGGGGAGACACTGACTGTTCGGGAGTGGGCCCGGCGGTGACGGCGGGGGTTTCTGTGGTTACGACCGCGGACTGCGGCGACGGTGCGGACTCAGGACCATTTCCTTCGTTCCTGCATGCGGTGATCGAGAGCGCTATCGCGAGCGCGGTTATTATCGCAATTGACTGATTCAAAATCTGATTCTCCTCGTGTTCAGGTTTAGACGGGAAAATAGTTTACCTGACCATTATGGGGAGGGGAGGGGTATTTTTTTTG
>DATIET010000254.1:0-4813 GCA_035455615.1 Thermodesulfobacteriota bacterium | reverse complement strand
AGAGCTGTATTCGAAACTAAAGGAACAAGAAGATAAAGGAGGTACGAAAGATGCCCTCTGTTCGCATTCCCACACCGCTTAGGAAGCTGACTTCCGATAAGGACGAGGTTAACATAAGCGCCGCAAATATCGCCCAGCTCATAGATGAGATGGAAAGCCAGTATCCCGGCATTAAGAGCAGGCTGTGCGATGAATCAGGCAACGTAAGGAGATTCATCAACCTCTACGTCAACAATGAGGACATAAGGTTTTTAAACGGGAAGGAAACCGCCCTTAACGAAGGGGACATCGTTTCGATTATCCCTGCCATCGCCGGCGGCTGTTAGTGGATTATTGCTGAAGCCGGAGCTGATGCGTTCTCAGGCGATCACTTGTTGAATATTTCCTGAACCTTGGATACGAACCTCTTCACCATGGGTACGTTTTCCACTTCGCTCGCCCTGGCGAATTCTTCGAGCAGAAGCTGCTGTTTTTTATTGAGCCTTACGGGCACCTCCACCTGAACCTGAATGTAAAGGTCGCCCTGCCCCCTGCCTTCGAGCTTCGGCACGCCCTTCCCTTTTAGCCTGAAAGTCTGGCCCGACTGCGTTCCCGCCGGTATCTTGATCGTGCTCTTTCCCTTATGCGTCGGTATCTCGATCTCAGCTCCTAATGCAGCCTGAACGAACTCGATCGGGACTGTGCAGTAAAGATCCTGCTCCTCTCTCCTGAAAAGCGGATGCTCCTCCACGTGGATCTCGATGTAGAGGTCTCCGCCGGGCCCGTTCAGATAGCCGCTGTCGCCTTCGCCGCGCATCCTGAGCCTCACACCGTCGGAGATACCGGCAGGCACCTTGACCTTGACCAGATGCTCCGCCAGCACGTACCTTTCCCCCCTGCACCGGTTACAGGCCTTCGTGATCCTCTTTCCCGTCCCTCCGCATGTGGGGCACGCCCTCTTTATGGCGAAAAGCCCCTGGGAGTATCTGAGCTCGCCCCTGCCCCCGCAGCTCGTGCATATGACCTCTCCGCCTCTCGCGGCCCCGCTCCCGCCGCAGTCGCGGCACGCCTCGCGCCTCGGTATCCTGAGCTCCTTCTCGCACCCGTCTATGGATTCGTCGAACGTGAGGTCGAGGGAGTATTTGAGGTCCCTGCCCCTCCGGGCCTTTTCGGCGCCGCCTGCGTTGAACACCTCTTCGAACAGGTTCCCGAATATGTCGCCGAACCCTGACTCGAAGTCGACGTCGGTGAATATCCCCTCGGCCGAGATGTGGCCGAAGCTGTCGTAGCGCGCCCTTTTATTCGGGTCGCTCAGCACCTGGTAGGCTTCGTTAATTTTTTTGAATTTCTCTTCTGCTTCCGGGTTGCCGGGGTTTCTGTCGGGATGGAATTCAAACGCGAGTCTCTTGTACGATCTTTTTATTTCCTCGCCGTTAGAGTCGCGTTCGATTTGAAGAATCTCATAATAGTCGATACTTTCCATTAATAAAGAATCCGTACGGGAGGTGTTATTCCTTGCCGCCTTGCGCTTCGGTGCCTTTATCCTGTTTAGAGTATATCACCTCGGCGAATTTATACGACGCCTCCTTAAGCTCTTCGAATACGTCTTTTATGTATACGTAATCGACGCCCGCGAGCGCCTCTTTCATCTTTTCGACGGACTGCTCGATCTCGGACCTGAGCTCGTCGTCGACCTTGTCTCCGTATGAGTCGAGCGTCCTCCTGACCGAATACAAGAGCCCCTCCGCTTCGTTCTTGAGGAGCGCGGTGTCTTTCCGCCTCTTATCGGTGTCGGTGAATTGTTTGCTCTCGGATATTATCGACTGTATATCGTCATCGGAGAGGCCGCCGGATGTCACGACATGAATGGCCTGTTTCTTCCCGGTCCCGAGGTCCTTGGCGGAGACGTGCAGTATGCCGTCCGCATCGACTTCGAACGAGACTTCTATCTGCGGAATCCCCCTCGGCGCGGGGGGTATGCCGATGAGGTTGAAGTTGGCAAGCGATATGTTGCCGTCCACTAGCTCCCTCTCCCCCTGGAGCACATGGATGCCGACGAACTCCTGATTGTCGAAGGCCGTCGTGAATATCCTGCTGCGCTTGGTAGGGATAGTCGTATTTCTTTCTATGATTTTCGTGAACAGTCCGCCCCTCGTCTCGACTCCGAGCGAGAGCGGCACTACGTCAAGCAGCAGGACCTCTTCGACCTTCCCTTCGAGCACCCCTCCCTGTATCGAGGCGCCTATAGCCACGACTTCTTCGGGGTTTATACGCGTCTGAGGCTCTTTCTTAAATATCTCCCTGACTTTTTCCTGAATTTTGGGCATCCTCGTCATTCCGCCGACCAGGACCACTTCATCGATCTCGGAGGGGTCGAGCTTCGCGTCCTGGAGCGCCTGTCTGCACGGTATTTCCACCCTGTCTACCAGTTCCTGGACAAGACGAACGAACTCATCCCTCGTGATCTTGTAATTCAGGTGCTTGGGGCCCGTCTGGTCGACAGCTATGAACGGGAGGTTTATCGTCGTTTCATGGATTGACGAGAGCTCGTGCTTGGCCTTCTCGCACGTCTCCCTGATCCTCTGAAGCGCCATCTTGTCATCCCTGAGGTCGATCTCGTGCTGTTTCTTGAAGTCCTCGAGCACAAGCTCGATAAGCATCTGGTCGAAATCGTCCCCTCCCAGGAACGTGTCGCCGCTCGTGGATTTCACCTCGAATACCCCGTTTGCGATTTCGAGTATCGTTATATCGAACGTTCCTCCGCCGAGGTCGAAAACCGCGATCCTTTTGTTCTCTATCCTGTCGAACCCGTATGCGAGCGCCGCGGCCGTGGGCTCGTTTATGATGCGCCTCACGTTGAGGCCGGCTATGCGGCCCGCGTCCTTCGTCGCCTGCCTCTGGAGGTCGTTGAAATGGGCGGGCACCGTAATCACGGCGTCCGTTACCTCGTACCCGAGATATTCCTCGGCGACCTGTTTCATCTTTAAAAGGACTATGGAGGATATTTCCTGAGGGCTGTAAGTCCTTGCGTTTGTCTCTATCCAGGCGTCGCCCGATTCATTGGGGACGATGTCGTAGGGAACTATCCCCATGGCCTTCTGGACTTCGGGGGAGTCGAACCGCCTGCCTATGAGGCGCTTCACTCCGAATATGGTCGTCGTCGGGTTTACCACGGCCTGCCGCTTGGCGACTGCGCCCGCGAACCGGCTGTTGTCTTCGGTGAATGCGACTACCGACGGGGATACCCTGCTCCCCTCTTCGTTGGGTATCACGACGGGGCTTCCGCCCTCTATTATCGCGACGCATGAGTTGGTGGTTCCAAGGTCTATACCTACTATAGCCATGTTCTTCTTCCGTTGATCATATTATTCATCACCGCCTGTAAGGTCGAATACGTCTCCCGCGGCCGAGCCGCCCTGGCTCTGATCGGTCTCACCCCCGCTGCTCGGGCCTTTGGATACGACCACGAGCGCGGGCCGGAGGAGCCTGTCTTTCAGCGTATATCCCCTGAGCATCTCCGATATTATCAGGCCGGGCGTGAAGTCGGGGGATTCGACCCGCTCGATCGCTTGATGGAGCCTGGGGTCGAATTCGTCACCCGGGGAGGCGTCAACGAACTGTACGCCGAACTTTTCAAGGCAGCTCAGGAATTGTTTATGCACCAGTTTCACCCCTTCGATGAGCGGTTTAGGGTCTTCGTCGGCATCCGCGTGATCGAGGGCGCGCTCGAGGTTGTCTATAACGTTGAGAAGGGCCTTTATGAGCTCTTCGTTCCCGTACGCTATGACGTCCGCTTTCTCTTTTGCGAGCCTCTTCTTATAGTTTTCAAAATCAGCCGCAAGCCTTATGTACTTCTGATACAGGTCCTGGTAATCCTTACCGCCGTTTCCCGGGCCCTCGTTTGCTTCAGGCTCGCTTACCATCTCTTCCTCAGTCATATTGTCCCCGTTTTCACTCAACTCGATGTCTCCTTCGTGGTCGTCGTTATCGTTCGGATTCATTACTTACCTCCTGGTTTCAATCGACCTGCAAGCGGGCGTTATCGATATATAATTATAGCGCTTATAACAGGCGACCGCGTTACCGTTGTATAGATGTTATGCGGTAGAGGGCTGTACTCCCAAATCCTTATGCAAAATATAATAATCCTTCGATAATTTGTCAACGTAGCGAAGCCCGAGTTTTATCAGCCGCGCGCCTCCATGCCGCCCTCACGGCCTATCATGTTAAAAGCGATTCCTTCCAGGAGCCCTGCGTCGCTCACGACCATCCTGTCCGATGAAAACCTCTCCATGGTCTTCTGAACTACCGTTATCCCGGAAACGATCAGGTCCTCCCTCCCCTTTTCGAGGCCCGGGATCTTCGTCCTCTCGGACCTGGGTACACTCAATACAGCTTGCAGGGTACGCCCGATCATCCCACTCGTAAGGATGAAATTGTTTACGAGGGCGGGGTCGTACTTTGCCAGCCTGAGCTCGATCGCCGCAAGCGTCGTGGGGGTCCCGGCCGTTCCTATCAGTGTAATTTTATCGCCGGCTGCCGCGGGAAAGGACGAAAGGCAGTCTCCGAGGGTCTCGTGTATGTGCCTGCTTAGTAAGACGATATCCGGCTCCGTATCGGTTTCGCTCCCCAGGTACTTTTCCGTGAGGCGCACCACTCCGAGTCCCGTGCTTGCTATATTTGTTATCTCCCCTTCTTTTACGTATACATACTCTGTGCTCCCGCCCCCAATGTCGAATATCAGGCATTCCGGCGTGTCGAAACTGACTGAATTAAGCACTCCCTCGACAGTGAGCCTCGCCTCTTCGTCGCCCGATATGACCTCCACGGGAAT
>DATIET010000253.1:0-3204 GCA_035455615.1 Thermodesulfobacteriota bacterium | reverse complement strand
CCCATGCTCCCGAAAATTACCGCCCCCGCTATAAATCCGAGCACGCCCAGGAGGAACCTCAGTATCCTGTAGCCGAAGAAGCACTCTATGAGGCCTATCGCCGCCCCGGCCATGATGTAGTAGTCGTACATTTCGCCGTGGATTTCCATCGACATTCACCCGGGCGTGGATCAAGCCGCCGTGACAAGTAATTATCGTATTATAAATGCTAGTTACTGAGTGTTGTTAATGTAATATTTCAGCGGCTGTCGCCGCCCGTGCAGAGCCGGACGGGAAGAAGCCGGCCCCTCAGCCCCCCCGGGTCTTTAGCGCCATAAGCTCGTCGCCCATGCGCTCGAGGTCCATCCTCTCCATGAGAAGGAGCACGAAGAGTAAGGAGCAGGCCGCAAGGTTGATTAGGAGCGCGTGCATCATCTGGGGGGCTATGCCGCCCCCGCCCGGGCCGAACACCACGGGGGAGATTCCCCTCATTACCCTCACCGATGCGTAGACGAGCGGGAGGTCGATAAAGGCGATTATACCGAACACAGCCGCGAATTTGGCCTTTTTCGTGTCGCTCCCCGCGGACATCCTGAGCACCAGGTAGACGATGTAGAGTATCCAAAGTATGAACGTGGTCGTGAGCTGAGGGTCCCATGTCCACCATGTCCCCCAGACGGGTTTGGCCCAGATGCTCCCCGTGAGTATAGTGATCGTCAGGAAGAGGACGCCTATCTCGGCCGAGCAGTAAGCCAGGATGTCCCATTTCCTCGTCCCCTTCCAGAGGTACATGATGCTCGAAGCGAATACGAGTATGAACGCGACCGTCGCCACCCATACCGTCCCCATGTGTATGTAGAAGATCCTCTGTATGTGGCCCATCTTGGGCTCGGTAGGGGCGTAGACGAAGGCGGCGTAGACGGACGCCGCCATGAGTACGAATGTGATTACCGCGAGTGCTTTTCTCATTTTCGTATTCACGCTCCAGGCCCGCTCAGGATTCCTCTATGACGTATTCGAACACAACCGCGCACGCGGCAATAAAGATTATATCGAATGCGACGAGGAGTTGTAAAGCGGATGCCCCTTCCGTGAGCGGCTTTCCCTCGAGGACGAGTCCCGAGAGCTTTACGGCGCTCACTATGAGCGGGATTATGATCGGGAAGAGGAGTATCGGCAGGAGCACCTCGCGGAGCCTCGTATTGACTGCCATGGCGGAGAAGAGCGTCCCGACTGATACAAAGCCGACCGAGCCGAGGAATATGACGGGAATAAGCGGCAGGAGCGTACCCAGGAAATCGAGGTTGAAGAAGAGGACGAACATCGGGACTATGATCATGCCGACTATGAATACGAAGACGGCGTTACTTATCATCTTGCCGAAATAGATGAGGCTCCTGTCGGTCGGCGTGAGGAGGAGCCCGAGCACTGCGTTACCTTCTTTCTCGAGCGCGAAGGAGCGCGAGAGGCCGAGCACTCCCGCGAACGTGAACGTAATCCAGAGCATCGCCGGTATGGCGAGCCTCACGAGCCCGGTCGAGAAACCGAAGGCGAAGCTGAATATGACCGTGACGAGGAGTGAAAATGTCAGCATCGAGGTAAAGAGCTCCTTCGTCCGGAGCTCGGTGATTATGTCCTTCCTTATTATTGCCCAGACCTTTTTCAAGCCTGTTCACTCCCTCGTTTCATATCGGTGAATTCATTTCTGACAATGCCGCCTGTGTGTTATCTTACATTTCTCATATCGTGTATCAGGATTTCGACGTGCATCTCCGGGGCACAAAAACCGTGCCGGGCAACGCTTCCTGTTATTTAATTCATGTTATGAGCTGTATCACATAATCATCTGTTATAACATGTTATTATGTGCGGTATGTACTTTTTCCGTCTCGCATTGAGGCAAATCAGCCGTTTTCGACCCTGGATATATATATCTCCCTGAAGGCCTCCCTGTCCACCCTTTCCCGCGCGCTCTCGTATACCATCCGGCCCCCGGCGAGGATGCCCACCCGGTCGCTCCTGTCGAGCCCCTCCTCTATGTTATGCGTGGTCATCAGTATGGTCCTCCGGTCAGATTTAAGCATGGTCAGCATCTCGCCGAAGACCCCGGCCCCGTGCTGGTCGAGCCCGGTGTAGGGCTCGTCGAGAAGGAGGATAGAGGGGTCGTGGACTATCGCCCTCGCCACCGCGAGCCTCTGCTTCATCCCCCGGCTGAATGTCCTCACGAGGTCGTGCATCCGATTCCCGAGGCCGACGCGGTCTATCAGCTCCGCCGCCTTCCCGTCCGCATCATGCACCCCGTACATGGCCCCGAAAAATTTGATGTTCTCGAAGGCGCTCAGGTTCTCGTATAGAAACGGGTCGTGCGAGACGACTCCGGTGACGCCCCTTACGCCGTCGGGGTCTTTTACTGCGTCGCGCCCCGCTATAGTGAGCCTGCCTGACGAAGGCTTCGCCAGCGTGGAGAGAATCTTGATAAACGTCGTCTTGCCCGCGCCGTTCGGGCCGAAGAGGGTATAGAACTCTCCCTTTTTAACGCTGAGGTCGATCCCCCGGAGCGCCTCGATCGGGCCGAACGTCTTTCCGAGCCCTTCGGCATGTATATCGTATTCGTTATTTGAGTGAGAGTCCCGCATGTCAGATGTGAGGAAAAGTACATTAAACGGAAACTTCTTTCAAACGGAATGCCGGACGCCGGGGCTTACCCGGGCCGCTATTTCAAAAGCGCGTCCGTTCCGCCCGGGAGCTTGACCCGGTCCGCCATCCCCCTCATTTCACCGTCCAAAGCGGCCGGGCCGCATTCCCGAAGTCAGAGCTTGATTTAAATTCCCCGGCTGTGTTAGAATTGTGTCAGCCGATTTGTACATACATAAATAAGGGAGGACAGAGGACGATGTCTAAAGATATGATCTCATTGTTTATAACTGCTTTTCTTATTGCCGGTTCCTTTATTCTGGCTTTGCCTGAAAATGGATATTCGGGTATTGCGGAGCCGCCCACTGGTTGTTGCATCGGTCCCAATGACGAATGTGTAAATTTTGGCGACCTGCCCGTGGCATGCCTGATAGACAGCGTTGTAGAAAACGGGACTTGTTCCGTAGAGGGGCCGGGAGGCATATGTGCACCCGGACCAGCCCCCATCCCGACCCTTTCCGAATGGGGCTTGATAGCTATGGCCGGAGTATTGGGAATGGCAGGGTTTTTGATTATTCGAAAAAGGAAAGT
>DATIET010000252.1:0-11472 GCA_035455615.1 Thermodesulfobacteriota bacterium | reverse complement strand
CTGGGCAAATTGAGCAGGAAAAGTCTTACAATCGCATCTCCCTCCGGGCGCTCGCGCTGGGGGCGCTCATGCTCTCCGCGTGTGCGGGGGCGGGGACGGGGGCGGTGCGCACTAACGCGGCCGCGAGCGGGGTGGACAGCGAGTCCCGCCCTGCAGTTATAAACGACGAAGTTCTGGAGATGGAGAAGAAATACTACGTCGCGGGCGTAATCGACACGTACAACTCCCTCGCCTCGGAGCCCGCGCGGCAGAGGGTATTCAGGGACGAGGTCATCGACGGCCGCATATACGTGATCGATTACTACTACAGTCAGTTCAGGAACGGGATGCGGGGCGTGAAGCCCAATTCCAACATCGTGACCGACATCGCGGTGCTCGGACTCGACGCCGCAGACGCGATCAATCCTGCCAAGAGGGCGAAGGACATCCTGCTCGCCATTTCGGGAGGCTTTACCGGCCCCGATACGTCGGTCGACAAGGAGGATTTTTACGAGGAGGCCCTCCCGGCCCTGATATCCAAGATGGATTCTCTCAGGCTCGAGAGTCTCTTGCTGATAAGACAGAGGATGAGATACGGGACCCAGGGGGATAATCCCTATACGCTGGGCGCGGCCATGATAGACGTGAATAACTATTTCCAGGCGGGGACTATATCGGGCGCGATACTCGGCATCACTAAGTCATCCGGCGTGGCAGCCAACGAGGCGGAGAAGGAGCTCGGAGATATCACTCGTTAAAGCTCCCCGGCATCAGTTTCGCAGCGGCTAATCAGGGTGCTCACCCCTACGGGCTCCGGCGGATTACCATGCCGCCTTCCGGTTGTGTCGACGTAATAATCCGCTTACCCGCATCGAAATATAGCGCTGCCGGGAAATAAGAACCATTTCTTACAGCTAAGCCATTGCCATTAGATTGTAAAACAAAAACCCAAGCCCATACTAATTAGTAAAAAGGAATTAGTCCTAAGAGCCCCGGAAGATTTCGGATCCCTGCCAAGAGGACCCTAGTCTTCAGTTGACGGGGCTCAGGTTGTAACAACCGGTATGGATATCATTATAGCAAAGTTTGAAATCTTTTGCATCTTTTTTATCCACATTTTATTCACAATGACCTGGTAAGGCTCCTGCGGACGTTCCGGGGAGCGCGGCCGAGGCTATGCGGTCGAAGCGCCGGGAAGCATCGGTGGCTGTAAATTCGTCATTGTATATAGCCGGTTGTGATGGTTTCTGCGGCGTGTGCAGGGATGAGTTGCTTCCGGATTGAGGAGAGCATTAAAGCCGGATTTTATTTTCGGTACGGGAAGAAAATATTTTATCCCGGCTGTATTTCCCCGCAGCGAGGGTGTGCGAATCTTCTCCGGACACTCAATCCAGCACGGGCGTCGCACCCAAAACCTGTATGGCGAGGGGGTTCATGAACTGGGAGCCCGCTCCGAACGGGTATCCCGCCTTGAGATATGTGTCTTTGCTCTTGGGCGGGAGCGTTATTGGGAGCACTCCGGATTCCTGGTTCACGACGCCCCCGGCCCCGCCCGCCGCGCTGGAGGTGTACGTGACCCTCACCTTCACGCCCGTATACGCGAGGTCGGACGTATTCTCTATGGTCAGGCCCTGGATTATGGCGACCCCTCCCCACGTGGCGTAGACAGACCAGTCACTGATATTGATGTACCACTCGGGGTGAGTTTTCATCGAGTCGGGAAGGTATTCCTCCCCGCGCGCAAGCCCGGCTGTGAGAGGAATAATCAATAATGCGGCTATGAATAATGTTCTCTTCATCTCTGATAGTATATTCACTCGGCCCGTATCGGGCAATTGTTAAGATACGTCTCTTTATGTAATATAAACCGGGCGGCGGGGTCGAGGGGAGTCCGAGGTCCGGAGACATAGACACACATACTGAATAAGGAGAATTGAATGGCAGAACTGACTGAAAGGGAGAAGGAATTCGAGCTCTTCGGCATGGGCGTTGACGATCTCGAGAACCTGCTGCGGACGCGCTCCCGGCAGCAGAACATACCGATGACGAAAATATTGGTAGACTGGCTAGAGCTTGCCCAGTGTCAGCTCGAGGATAAGTACCGGAACGTCCACCACATTATCAACCGCCTCGTTTACGTGCTCGAGAGCGGCATGGTGGTCGATAACGTCAGCGCCGGGAAAAAAGAAGCGCCAGCGCCTGAAAAGGATAAGCCCGCAAAAAAGAAAAAGGAATGAGGGCCTTATAACATCCCCGCTCCTCTCTGAAAGTTAAGGCAGGGATTCTTCCGGAGCGGTATCTATTGCGGTACAGCAGTCCGCGTGTGATCCATACCTAATGATATACTACTACTGCCGGCCGCTCCGTCCTGTTTTAATTCATTAACTCACTGTAATCTTGTGTCATCCCCCCTACGCGTGGCGGATTCCGATGAATGATAAGAAAAACGTTGCTCTCAGGTTCGTCCTTCTTCTGGGGGCAGTGAGCCTGTTCGGGGATATGACCTACGAGGCCGCCCGGAGCATTTCGGGGCCCTATCTTGCCGTCCTCGGGGCGAGCGCCGCCGTGGTCGGGGTGGTCGCGGGCCTTGGTGAGTTCATAGGGTACGGGTTCAGGATAGTATCGGGTCTCGTGAGCGACAGAACGCACAGGTACTGGACGATCACGATCGCGGGCTACGTTATCAGTCTCGCCGCGGTTCCGGCGCTTGCGCTCACGGATAACTGGCCCGCCGCTGCGATACTCATGATGACCGAGCGTTTCGGGAAAGCGGTCAGGAACCCCGCCCGCGACGCCATGCTCTCACATGCGGCTCACGAGATGGGGCGCGGGTGGGCCTTCGGCATACACGAGGCGATGGACCAGGTGGGCGCGATAATAGGCCCGGCGATAGTTACCGGGGTACTCGCATGGAAGGGCAGCTATGCCTACGGCTTCGGGGTCCTGATAATCCCCGCGGTCCTGGCGCTTGCCGTGCTCGTTGCGGCGAGGGTCATATACCCTCATCCCCGCTCCCTCGAGCCCGCCTTCGACACTGCTCAGGCCGGGAGACTCCGCCCGGTATTCTGGCTCTATCTCGCTTCGATCGCGTTTGTCGCCCTCGGTTTCGCCGATTTCCCGCTCGCGGCGTTCCATATGAAGACAACCGGGATACTGGCCGACAAATGGATACCACTCCTCTATGCGGGCGCTATGGGTGTGGACGCTCTGAGCGCGCTCGTCCTCGGACGCCTCTACGACAGGAAGGGCATGTCTGTGCTCTTTTTCGCGGTCTTCCTCACGGCCCTCTCGGCCCCGCTCGTCTTCCTCTCGGGCGCAGGGCTTTTAATCGCCGGCATGGCTCTCTGGGGCATCGGTATGGGCGCACAGGAGTCGATAGTCCGCGCAGTGGTGACGGACATCACCCCTGCCGACAGGCGAGCGGCCGCCTACGGACTCTTCAACGCGGGCTTCGGGTTCGCGTGGTTCGCCGGGAGCTCTCTCATGGGGATTCTTTACGGAAAAACAATCACAGGGATGGTCGTGTTCTCGGTCCTGGCGCAGCTCGCGTCGCTTCCCCTTCTCATTATCGTCCGCAGGCGGCTCTCGTCAGAAATCTGAGAACTTGCGGTCTCTCCCAATCTAAGCCGCTATCTCCGTATTCGGATTTTTGGCAAGCAGTACTGCGGGGGAGCGGAGTGGAGTTTAAGTAGAGTGAAAAAGAGATGACTCGTTATTAATTCCTCCGCTCCCGCATATTCGGTTTAATCCCGTTAAAATTTAGCTGAACATATCGGCGTGCTGTCCCCCGTCCCGCTTTGCCGCTCTCATCGTCGCGCGCGTCCGGAGCGGGGGTTCGAACCCCGCCGCCGGGCTGGGACCGCTGGCCTCGGATTCGCCCTGGGTGCTTACCCTGAATTGTAGGGAGGTCAGGGTATAGACGGGCTTCCCTCGGCCGTTGTTGGCGTGACAGCTTTGACAAGAGTTGTTTTTACAAACAGGTCCCAAACCCGGATTGACGGGGGAGG
The DNA here is from genome assembly GCA_035455615.1 of Thermodesulfobacteriota bacterium. GTDB lineage: Bacteria > Desulfobacterota_D > UBA1144 > Nemesobacterales > UBA2774 > 2-12-FULL-53-21. The sequence goes on along the minus strand of DATIET010000252.1, from coordinate 7,486 downwards.
GTGAGGTAACAAAAATTGCCTCGAACGCCCCGTCCCCTTCTTCGTGTTTTCGTATTCCATCATCTGCGGGCCGCGCTGTGACCCTAATTCTATTCTCCCCTTGCCCGACCGTGTAACTGATATTGAACATCGTTATCAATATATTATCAGGACATACGGTTTTGTCAATAACGTGCCGCTGTATCTGCTCGTACACCCCGCACCGTACGCAACTGTACAATTTAACTGCCTGCTGGCGTGCGAGATTTGATCCGTCGCCCTAACACCCCATGATCACACGGAATTATCTGCCTCGTAACTTTGGCACGGGTGTTGCTAATATATAAATAAAGACCGTTTTAAATCCACACAGGGAGGTGTTGAACGATGAAAAGGGTCTTGATTTATACGGTATCGGGTTTGCTGCTTGCCGGTACGTGGTTCGGAGCGCTGTCGATCGCAGGTGAGTCTGCGCCGGGGCAGAGGGTATACGAGGGCCTGGCCCCGCAAATGCAATACGTACAATACGAAGGTCAGGATGCTGACGCCCAGGCGAGGGACTTCGAGATCGAGATGGAAAAAGCTCGTGCGCAGCAGGACCCGAATGAGCTTGGCCGCCGCCAGTATATTCCTCAGTACATGGAAGGGTCGTCCGGTACTATTCTGGGGACCGTCACACTGGTAGGCGACGATAATATCAGGATGGTTGAAAGCGGGACCGGGATAGTGCATGAGATCCTGGTGTCAGACGCTCAGGAGGCGGTTCTTACGACCGGCTTCAATATCAGCGCCGAAGTCAGTAACGGAAGGCTCGTGAGCTTCGTCGAACAGGGAGTGCCGCCCGACGTGGAGAAGATAGTTTACTCCGCCGAGGACCTGCCCACGGACAACATACTGGAACAGCAAAATGCGTTCTGAGGGAGAACATGACGGTTCGTCTTTCGGAACAATGTAGCGCACCGGCGGGTTCCATAACCCGGAACACGGGCCAGGGACCCTCGGTGCATATTAAACAGGATAAGAGTTAACCGGAATTGGAACAGGGAGCGCTTTATCAGGGAAGCCCGTATCTTCGTCGCCGAGGATACGGGCTTTGTATTTTGTCTCCCGATAATATTGCTTCGATTACGTATGTCTGCGGCGACCCGCCGCCCGTTCGTCCTTCGGCACACATTGTGCGCCGATATATGATTCTTTGCAACCACCCTATGCATGCGCCAGCAACCGAAGCCGAATCCGTTCACCCTGAGCTTGTCGAAGGGTCGAAGCATGTCATTTCGAGCAGCGCGAGAAATCTGTTTTGCAGTTAATTCCCTCCTTTGGAAAAGGAGGGCTAGGGAGGATTTTCCGTTTGTCCTTTTCTTTAATCCCTCAACCGCCATTATCAAAAACTAAATCCCGCTGTTTTTGCTTTAATAACTGAGTCGCTTCGATTAGGATGCTTGTTTGCTGTCAGCCAGCGGCGGCCTGCTTCTCACTTGCTCAAAGCAGTTCCCCTTTTTCTAAGGGGGAAAATGATTTTGTCATTCCCGTATGCCTTTATCGGGAATCTAAGTTTTATATCCGGTTTTGGAGCTTTATATAAACTCCATAATATCGGTCTTAATAAGGTAAGAGGGCAAGGGCAAATATTCCCCTCACTCTATCTCTGATATGTACGGTATATATGGATAGGCGGGGTCCATGGGGTCCGTCCTCGGGTGTGTCAGGTGGTTGATGAACGAGAACTGCGCTACGGGCTTCTGCTTCTCCCCGCGCGTGAAGTCGAGCGTTATCTTGGTGAGGCCCTTGAAGTCCTCCGTCGTTATGTGCACCATGTCGCCCGGCTTGAGCGCGCCCTCGTCGGTCCCGACGTCGTCTATCTCGCCCTCGAGCCTGCCGAGCTTCTCCTTCAGCACCTCGGGGTCTATGTTCGACGCCTCGAACACGATATACGTGCGGGCCTTGCTTATGGGCTTCGTAATTATGAGCACGTTGTAGTCCTCAGGGCCTATACTCCCGGGCGGGCTGTACCAGCCGTACCTCCCCGTTACTATGTCCCCGTTACCGACGTTGAACCTGTGGTGCCCCGGCTGTGAGGGCCAGTGCACATCCACGACGACGCCGTATCCCTCCGGCATCGGGGCGTCTGCCCCGCGGGCATAAGCTGCGAATACCAGTATCAGGACGAAAACCGGAAGGATCGGGCGTGTCATGGTACATCCTCCTTTAAATTATCCCAAATTATAACCTGCTTTCACACAAATGTTAATATTTTATTTTAACTATTTTAACCGAGTGCTTTAATTTTCGGGTAACCTTGCCTTATATGCTTGTAACTCCCTTTCCAGGCTGAATATTCATGGTTGCGCCAGGACAGGCCAGCCGCGATACAAAACCCTTTCGTACTCTTATATTATTTCCTTCCCCCTTGAGGGGGGAAGGTATGGATGGGGGTGACACATTTCATTCATCAATCCGGAAAACCTGTTCGTCCTGCTCGTCCGGCATAGCTTTAGCGTAGACGGGAGCTTGTCGAAGCACGCACTAGATGTGCGCAAAAATACGATCCTTCCCAACTCCTCCGAACTCGCAATATGCCCGTTTGTCCGCGGCGACTCGCCGCCATTTGCATTTACCCTCCCTCCCCGCATACTAAACTTAGATCACGGAAACAGGGTCAACCGTATGATAAACACCGTAGAAGAGTTCATGGAAGAGTTCGTGAAGCACAAGGACAAGGTCGAGTGGTGCATCCACCAGCCGACCCCGTTCGCCGACTTCACAGACATAAGAGGGAAGGGTGTTCTCTGCAGCCCGGTCTCGGTCATGTTCGACCCGCCCGTGCATCATCAGCTCGACTTCCTCGACCTCGAAGTTGAAATGCACCATTCCTTCGAGCTCGTGGTCAAGAACGCGTCCGAGCACAGTCTCAGCTCACTCGAGGAGGCGATAGAGAAATACCCGCCCGACAAATTCCCCCAGAGCCGCGCCCGCGAGGCGTATGAGCTCCGGAAAAGGCTCCTCGACGTGCTCGGTTTAACAGAGCCGGAAGCGTAGATGCGGACCGGTCTTCCCCGTAAGAAAATCTGACACTCTGCAACCTGCCGGCGTTTTCGTTCCGCTTTGCTGCGCGGAACTCCCGATTATCACTAAATTTATAAGCGCAGTATTTACGGCACGCTTCATGCATATATAATAATTAATAAAGTGTTAGGGAGGAGCGATATGAAAAAGAGAGTTGAAAGCGGCCTCAAGGTTGTGGACGTTCAGGAGAAGGTGAAAGAACAGGCGGAGACAGTCAAGGAACAGTACCTCGGCTGGATGGAAATGAATAAGAATTTTTTGAAAGAATCTTTAAAGGCAATGGATATGCAATTCGAGCTATGGCTCGCTATGCAGCTGGGTATGATCGATTTCATGAAAAACGTGTTCGAGATTAATCCTGCGATAAAGCCCTTCGAGCATCATCTGAGCCCGTACGCAGAGCATATGGAGAACCTTGGCGAGTACAACAGGGAGTTCTTCGAGATGAAAAAGAGGAAAGCCGAGAAGTTCGCCAGGAACCTGCAGAGATACCATAGAAAAACCGTCGAGAGCACAATCTCGGCGTTCGACAGGTACTGCGAGATGCTTAGCACGGCGTGATTTAAGCATCGAATTGTAGATGCGATTCCGTTCGTCCTGAGCTTGTCGAAGGACGTCATTCTGAACTTGTTTCAGAATCTAATTTCTCTTGTTGTAAAAGCTCGGCGAATTCCGAGTTGCAACTGTGAGAGGCGGGTTCTCACTTCCCCCACCTCGTCGATATGAACTCGACAGCCTCCTGTATGTTGAGCGCGCGGGTGCTCATGCCCGTCCGCAGGTAGAACTTCATGTCGTTCCCCTCTTTCAGATAAACGGGCCTCGACGAAGGGCTGGTTATAATCCGGCATATATCCTTCCCGGTGACCGAGTGAAATACCAGGTGCAAGTACCGGCACGCGTCCGCGCCGAGCTTCTGTGACACCGCGTTCATTACCTCCTGTGCGAAGCCGTCCCTGTCCTTCCTCCTGAGTATGCCGTAGTCTCGCTCGAGCCCCGTTACCTCCCCCGTGTCCGAGACGCCTACGATGAGCGTCCCTCCTTCGGCGTTCATGAAACCCGCGAGGGACTTTAGCGCGGCGTCCTCCACCTCGCGGCTGGCCCTCGATTCCCTGACGTCCCACTTGAACGTGGCCTTGAACTCTATCGTCTCCCCCTCGCCGTGCGCTATCAGCGCGAGCACATCCTTCTCCAATTCCCCCGAGAGCTTCTTAATCCTGAGCGCGCTCCTGTAGAGCGCGCTGTAGAATAAAGCTGACACGAGCCCCAGGAATGCGCCCACGCACGCATAGAAAAGGGTCTTGAGCGGCATGCCGCCCGTAAGCGCCCACAACAGCTCGGCCGCCGCGTAATCGAGAGCCGTGCCCCCGCCGGGCCTGTGCTCGAAATAAAATACGAGCGCGTTCACGGGGATCAGGAACAGCACTCCGACGAGCGCCCCGATGAGCACCGGTATGAGGTAGAGGAGAAACGCTCTGCTCGTCAATATCCCGTCTTCGCCCATGAGTCCTGTCTATCGCCTCCGGCTTTATTATAAAGCAGAGCGCGGGGTTTAAACACCAGCGACTCAATTTCCCTCCCCCTTTCAGGAGGGGGGAGGGCATGCCCTGAACTTGTTTCAGGATCTAAGGGAGGGTTAGGATGGATTTTATAATCTTTCCTCTCACACTTGCAATGTACGGAAATCTCCACTCAAAATAAATCATGCGCGACCCTGATAAATTATTTGCCAAGCTCAGGAAATCCCCCTTCCGCTCCCGGTTCACTCTCCGGGGAAGGGAGCTTCTATATCTCAGGGAAAAGGGCATCGGCAAAATAATGGACCACGCCCGCGAATTCGTCGACGAGCGTCTCGCCCCTTCCGACCCTCCCAACGACGGCAAACAGACCCCGATGCGTAACCACCCCGTATTCATCGCCCAGCACGCGACGGCCACGTGCTGCAGGAAGTGCCTCATGAAATGGCACGGCATTCCTGCGCATGCCCACGCGCTCACCGGGGAAGAAAAAGATTACGTCATCTCACTTCTCAGAAAGTGGATGGAGGGGTATTTGTAGTTGACACGAAACTTACCTCCATTACCCTTGAAGAATATCCCCCGATGCAAGGAGCGAGACCCATGGCTACGATGAAGGCGGCGCAGGTCACGGAGAAGGGTAAGGATTTCGACATAGTCGAGCGGGAGATACCCGAGCCGGGCGAAGGGCAGGTGAGGGTAAAGGTCGAGGCCTGCGGCATATGCCACGGCGACGCCGTCGCTAAGTACGGCTGGTGGCCCGAACCGATAGACTATCCGAGGGTGCCCGGCCACGAGGTTGTGGGGCGCGTAGACAAGGTAGACGCAGGTGTGGGCAGATGGAAGGCGGGAGACAGGGTCGGCATAGGCTGGCAGGGCGGGTACTGCTTTGAATGCGGCCCGTGCCGGAGGGGGGATTTCGCCAACTGCGTCAGGCCCGACATCACCGGGCTCACCTACGACGGCGGCTTCGCTGAGTACATGATTGCGTTCGAAGAGGGGCTCGCCGCTGTACCCGAACACCTGCCCGGAATCCAGGCCGGGCCTCTCATGTGCGCCGGGCTCACGACGTTCAATTCACTCCGCAATTCGGGGGCGGGGCCGGGCGATATCGTGGCCGTACAGGGGATAGGCGGCCTCGGCCACCTCGCGATTCAGTACGCGCACAAGCTCGGCTTCTATACGGTCGCGGTGTCGAGGGGAAAGGACGGTGAAGCGCTCGCGCTCGGGCTCGGGGCGGACCGCTACATAGACAGCGCCGCGGCTGATGCGGCGAAAGAGCTCCGGGCTTTAGGCGGCGCGAAGGCAATACTGGCGACCGCTCCCAACAGCAAGGCTATCTCGGCCATACTCGACGGGCTCGGCCCGAACGGGAAGCTCGTACTCATTGCCCAGGTCGAGGAGCCGATTGAGGTGAATTCCCTTGATCTTCTGGTGGGAAGGAAATCCATACTCGGCTGGTATTCCGGGTACGCGAAGGACTCCGAGGAGACGCTCGCCTTCAGCAGGCTCGCGGGCGTCGAGGCGATGGTCGAGGAATACCCGTTCGAGCGGGTGAACGAGGCCTTCGAAAAGATGATGAACGGAAAGCCCAGGTTCAGGGTCGTGCTGCGCATGGACTGATAAAACAATTTTGTATATACAGCCGTATTCATTATCCTATAGGAAAAAAAGGAGGGTTTCCCATGAAAGCCACAGTCTATCACGGCGCGAGAGACGTAAGGGTCGAGACTGTCCCTGATCCGAAGATGAAGGACCAGAACGACGTAATACTCAGGATAACGAAGAGCGCCATATGCGGCTCGGACCTCCATTTCTACAGGGGCAGCATACCGCTCGACGACGGCTTCGTAGTAGGGCACGAATTCATGGGGGTTGTGGAGGATATGGGCAAGGGAGTCAGGTACTTCAAGAAGGGCGATAAGGTTGTAGCCCCTTTCTGGGTTAGCTGCGGCCACTGCGGCAACTGCCTGAACGGCTACCCGACCTCGTGCACCGGAGGGGGCGGATGCTTCGGGTTCGGAGAGGCGCTCGGGGGATTCTCGGGGGGCCAGGCCGAGTATGTGAGGGTCCCGCTCGCGGACACCACACTCGAAAAGGTTCCGGAAGGCATCGCCGACGACAGGGTGCTGTTCCTCGGCGACATACTCTCGACGGCCTACTTCTGCGCCGAATGGGGGAGAATAAAACCCGGCGACACGGTGGTCGTTTTCGGCGACGGCCCGTTAGGCCTCCTCGCCACGGCTTCGGCAAGGCTCTTCGGACCATCGCGCATAATCACGGTCGGGCACCACGACTTCAGGCTCGATCTCGCTAAAAAGCTCGGGTGCGATATTCCGGTCAATTCGAAGAATGAAAACGCGGTCGAAAAAATCCTCGAAATCACTCACGGCCAGGGGGCCGATGTCTCTCTCGAATGCATAGGCTCGACGAACGCCGTGTTAGACGCGATCAAGATCGCGAGGCCCGGAGGCACTATTTCGTTCATCGGGTTCATGTTTCAGGAGCTCCCGATCCCGATGCTGGATTTCTATCTGAAGGACCTCACGTTCAGGGGCGGGGTCTGCCCGGCGAAGAATTACATCCGCAAGCTCATGCCCCTCGTAGAATCCGGCAAACTCGACCCGACAGCGGTCATCACTCACGACCTGCCTCTGGCCGACACGCCGAGAGGTTACGAGCTCATGGACTCGAAGGCGGAAAACGCGATAAAGGTCGTGCTCACTCCCTGACACACACACAATGTGTGCTCATATACGATTCTCATCGGCACCTCTTCATACGCCGGAACCGTACTCGATCCCGTTCATTCTGAGCTTGTCGAAGGACGGAATATTGTCTTTGCGAGGGAGCGTCGTTAAGCGACCGCGGCAAATTCATGAGAAAAGACAGATCGCCGCGGCTGCATTCCCAGCCTCGCGACGACT
>DATIET010000251.1:0-15500 GCA_035455615.1 Thermodesulfobacteriota bacterium | reverse complement strand
CGGGAGTGATAGTCATATCGTCCGCGGTGAACGAAAGGAACCCCGAGGTCGCGGAGGCGCGTAAGAACAACATCCCCGTCATCCCGCGCGCCCAGATGCTCGCCGAGCTCATGAGGTTGAGATACGGGATCGCGGTCGCCGGTAGCCACGGCAAGACGACCACGACGTCCATGATAGCGAGCGTGCTTTCGCACGGGGGCTTCGACCCGACTATTGTCGTCGGGGGCAAGGTCAAATCACTCGGTACGAACGCCCGCCTCGGGAAGGGCAGCTTCATGGTGGTGGAGGCCGACGAGTCGGACGGCTCTTTTCTCCTCCTGTCCCCGGTGATTTCGGTCCTGACCAACATCGACGAGGAGCACCTCGACCATTACAAGGGCATCTCTGAGCTCACGGAGGCGTTCTCCGTTTTCGCAGCCAAGATCCCCTTTTACGGCCTTTCGGTCTTCTGCGCCGACTGTCCGAGGGTAAGAGCGATAGCTAAAAACTTTGAAAAAAGATCGGTCACGTACGGGTTTCACCCGGAAGCCGAATTGAGGGCCGAGGGCGTACATATATCCGGGTTCAATACCGAATTTGAAACCCTGCTCAACGGCTCCCCGCTCGGCAAGATCAGCCTGAATGTCCCGGGCAGGCATAACGCAGAGAACGCCCTTGCAGCGGTCGCCGTCGGAATGGAGCTCGGGATGAGCTTCGGGGACATCAGGGACGGCCTCTCGGAGTTCAGGGGCATCGACAGGAGGCTTCAGATAAAGGGCAGGGGCAAAGACGTGCTCGTGCTCGACGATTACGCCCACCACCCGAACGAGATAAGGGCTACTATCAATGCAGTCAAGGATTCGGGGCTCGGCAGGATAGTCGCGATATTCCAGCCCCACCGTTATTCGAGGACGAAGCTCCTCTTCGACGATTTCGCGAACGTGCTCCAGGACATCGACGTGCTCTTCCTGATGGATATCTACCCCGCGGGGGAAGACCCCATCGAAGGCGTCACGTCCAGATCGCTCTACCAGTCCGTAAAGGAAAAGGGGCACAGGAACGTGTTCTACTCGAACGGGAGCGATAACCTCGTATCCTCCGTTCTCAGCACCGTCAGGCCCGGCGACGTTGTAATCACACTCGGGGCGGGGAACGTTTGGGCTGTAGGCGAAAAGATAGCAGAGGAGATCGGATGAGCCTGGTGCACGAGATCTCGCTTTTAGGCTGCGAAATCGACACGAAGTACCCAATGAATAAGTACACGTCCTTGCGTGTAGGCGGTCTCGCGGATTTCCTGGTCACTCCGAATAACCTCGATGAATTCAAAAAGCTCCTCCAACTGCTCGCACGGTCGGGCGAGCCCTGGGTAGTGCTCGGGGCGGGCTCGAACACGGTCGTTTACGACACCGGGATCGAAGGGGTAGTCGTCTCGACGAGAAAGCTGAAAAATATAGAAATTAACGACGAAGGCAAAGTATATGCGGAAACAGGCGCAGTCTTGGGCACTATACTCAACAGGACGATCAAGGCCGGGCTCAGCGGTTTCGAGTTCGCGGCCGGTATCCCGGGCACCGTCGGGGGCGGTATCTTCATGAACGCAGGCGCTAACGGCGGCGAGATAAAAGACACGCTCGAGACGGTCTGGGTATGGCTCGGCGGCGAGGAAATCGCGATCGACAGAAAGGACTTGAAGTTCGAGTACCGTAAGAGCTATCTGCCTCCCGGGAGCGTAATCACGAGGGCCGGGTTCGGATTAAGTCCGGGCAGCCCGCAGGAGATAGAGCAGAGAGTCAAGGAATACATGGAGAAGAGGCAGAGGACTCAGCCCATAAAAATGTCTAACACCGGCTCTATATTCAAGAACCCTCCGGAAATTCCCGCAGGAAAGCTCCTCGACGAGCTCGGCTTCAAGGGTCTCTCCATCGGAGGCGCGAAGTTCTCCGAAATGCACGCGAATTTCATCGTCAACGCCGGGTGCGCCAGCGCGAGCGACGTGCTCGGGCTCATCGAAAAGGCGAAACAGGAAGCGCTTGACAAGAGGGGTATAACCCTCGAAACAGAGGTCAGGGTAATAGGGAAGGATAAAGTTGGAAGATAACAAAAGGTTCCCTTACCGTAAGGTAATTCTAATCTCATCGGCTCTCTTCGTCATAGCCCTCCTGGGGGTTTCTTCCTACGTCACGCTTCACCTCGGGTTGTTCACCGTGGAAGAGGTGGATATAAAAGGCAACAAGAGAATAGTCGGCAGGGAAATTCTCAAGCGTTCGGGATTGAGAGAAGGTGAAAGCAGCATCTTCTTTTTCGAGAAGCAGGTCGAGGACGAGATAAAGAAAAACCCGTGGATAAAAAAAGTCTCTGTCCATAAAGAGATTCCCAAAAAGGTCACGGTAACAGTCGAGGAAGAAGAGGTTTACTGCATAATGCTTTCCGAGAGCGGAAAGCCCCTCTATATGAGCAGGACGGGCAGGATGCTCGGCACCGGAAATTTTGATCTGGGGCTTGATTTTCCGGTTCTGATAGGCGATGGTATAAGGGACCCGAAGCTTTTGGAAGAGGCCCTCGAGATCTTGGAGTTATCTAAAAACAGCGCCGTGCTGAAATGGGACGATATTTCAGAGGTCCAGCTGAGTTCGGTATACGGAATCACCGTATTCACGAACGATAACCGCCGCATTGAATTCGATAGAAACGACATAATCGTAAAGTGGGACAAGATGGAGAGGATTATTAAATACTCGAACTCCCTCGGCCTGGAGGAATCCTACATCAACGTATCCTCGGGCAGCATGGGAGTCGTGGATTTCAAAGAGCCTGCAGCGAAATCGGGAGCGAAGGAAGCAAAGGATGGGTAAAGAGCAGAATTTGATTATAGGGCTCGACATCGGGACGACAAAAATATGCGCAATTGTGGGTGAATTAAATTCAAAATCAGGGGAAGTCGAAATAATAGGCGTAGGCACATACCCTTCTTACGGACTCAAGAGGGGAGTCGTCGTAAATATAGAGAATACGATTCAGTCGGTTAAGCACGCGGTCGAAGAAGCCGAACACATGGCCGGATGCGAGATACGGACGGTCTTCGTGGGCATTGCGGGGGGGCATATTAAGGGCATGAGCGGGCACGGGATGATAACGATAAGGGACCGCGAGGTCGCGAAACGGGACGTCGAAAGGGTGATAGAGTCTGCCAACGCCGTGCTTATACCCGCAGACAGGGAAATAATTCATGTAATTCCCCAGGAATACGCTATCGACGGACAGAGCGGTATAAAGGACCCGGTCGGCATATACGGGATCAAGCTCGAGACCAAGGTGCATATAGTCACGGGGCAGGTGACCGCCGCCCAGAACCTCGTTAAATGCATACACGGCGCCGGTATGGACGTGGCCGACATCGTGCTCGAGCAGCTCGCTTCTAGCGAAGCGGTGCTTACGGAAGACGAAAAGGAAATAGGCGTCGTTCTGATAGACTGCGGCGGCGGGACGACGGATATAGCCATATTTGTCGGCGGGAGCATACGCTATACTGAAAACGTTACTCTCGGCGGCGATAATATAGACAGGGACATCGCCCTCGGACTCTCCACTCCTCTTGCGGAAGCGAGACGGATAAAAGAAAAATACGGCTCCGCACTCACCGAGCTCGTCTCACCCGACGAGACGATAGAGGTTCCGAGCGTCGGCGGAAAGCATTTCAGAAAAATATCCAGAAGGGACCTCGCCATGATCATCGAGCCGCGGATGGAAGAAATTTTCGCCCTCGCGAAAAGGGAGATAAAGAAGTCGGGATTGGAAGACCTCGCCCCCGCGGGAGCGGTTATAACAGGCGGGAGCGTGATCATGAACGGAACGGTCGAGCTCGCCGAACACGTACTGGAAATGCCCGTAAGAATGGGCATTCCGACCGACGTTGGAGGGCTTACCGATATAATTGCCAACCCCGTTTACTCCACCGGAGTCGGTCTCGTCTTGTACGGCTGCGGATACAAGGGCGACAAGAAGCTGCGTATACGCGATGAAAATGTTTTCAAAAAAATATTTGACAGTATGAAAAACTGGTTTCAGGAGTTTTTTTAGGTTAAAATGAGATAACTATACTGGAGGAGGGTGTTATATATGGCAAACTTTGAGCTCGAAGACACAGGTATAGAACAAAAGGCGAGAATAAAAGTTGTCGGCGCGGGCGGCGCGGGCGGCAACGCTATAAACGCAATGATAGAAAAGGGCCTCCACGGCGTTGAGTTTATCGTGACTAACACCGACGCGCAGGACCTGAGAAAATCCCTCGCATCCGCTAAAATCCAGATAGGCAGCAGGACCACCAAAGGGCTCGGTTCCGGCGGTAACCCCGTGCTCGGCAGGGAAGCGGCGATCGAAGACCAGGTCAAGATCGCTGAAGCGATCGAAGGCGCGGACATGGTGTTCATCACGGCAGGCATGGGAGGAGGCACCGGCACCGGCGCATCGCCCATCATCGCGCAGGTATCGAAAGAATGCGGCGCCCTCACTGTCGGCGTCGTTACAAGGCCGTTCGGCTTCGAAGGTCCCAAGAGAAACAAGCAGGCGCTCGCTGGTATAGAGAGCCTCGAAAAAGAAGTCGACACGCTGATCGTTATCCCGAACGACCGCCTGACGGAAGTGCACAAGATTACGATACTCGACGCGTTCAAGAGAGCGGACGAGGTGCTCCACCAGGCAGTGCGCGGCATATCGGACATTATCACCGGTACTGGCTATATCAATGTGGACTTTGCCGACGTCAAGAGCATCATGGGCGAGAACGGCGGTAAGGCCCTCATGGGTACGGGCTACGCCGAGGGCAGCAACAGGGCGGTCGAGGCAGCAGAAGCCGCGATTACGAGCCCCTTGCTCGAAGACATATCGATCGACGGCGCTACGGGCATTCTCCTCAACGTAACCGCCTCTCCCGACTTTGGAATCGAAGAGCTCAACGAGGCCTGCAATCATATAAAGGACCGGGCTCACGAGGACGTAAACCTCATTTTCGGCCTGGTATTCAATCCCGAGTTCAAGGAATCTGTTCAGATTACGGTCATAGCGACCGGAATACAAAGCATGAGGAACCAGAATATAAAAAAGCTCGTGACAAAGCTCCCCACGGACATCGGCGAGGACGAGTTCGAAATACCCGCTTTCATCCGGAGGCGCGGGTTTAAAGAAGGGCAGTGATAAATGAGTACCGTACGTGCCTCTAGCACGGCACCCGTCACGGACTGTAGACGCTAAATAATTCAGGGCGCAATTCTCCTGGATAACACGTAACGGTGGGTGCTTATATTTCCCGACATTCACAATACCCTGTCATTGCGAGGCTCAGAAGGAGCCGCGGCTATCTCATCTTTCGTAGTTTGTTCCCTCCTTTGGAAAAGGAGGGGTAGGGAGGATTTGTTTTAAACCCGTTAGCCCTGAGGCGCAGTACCCGTGCTCATACCTGATTCTGCCTACCCCTTTCGCTCAAACCAACATTCAACCTAACCCGTTCGTACTGAGGCGCAGAACCTGCGCTCGTGTACGGTTCATACATCGCTCATTGGCTTTAACTATATAATGGAGCCAAGATAATCCGAACTGCGCGCCTGTCCTGAGCGAAGTCGAAGGATCGAAGTATGAACGGGTATCATTGAATCACTTGATGTCTACAATGGACGAGACGGAGTAATAAACGTACCTGGCTGACTTGTAAATTCCCGGCGGTATGATGAGCTGATTTTTGTTTGTATTGAATCGGGTTAATAAATACTGCGATCGGTTCAGTCGGCGGCCTGCATTTCCTGAAGCACGCCGGGTTTTTTCTTGATTTCGTCTTCGAAAGATGTTTTTACACGGGGGGCGTCTATCCAGAGGCTCTCTATATCATAGAATTTTCTGCTTGGCTCATAAAAGACGTGCGCAACGACGTCGGCGGAATCGATAAGCACCCAGTTCCCCTCCGAATACCCTTCAATGCCGATCACCTTTTCTCCCGCTTCCTCGAGCGTCTTTTCTATATTGTCCACTATGGTCTTTACGCCCCTCGTCGAGTTCGCGCTGCAGACAAGGAAGTAATCGGTTACGTCGCTCGTAGAGCTTACGTCGAGGAGCACGGGGTTGTCCGCCTTTTTCTCCCATGCCGCCTGAGCCATATGGAGGGCCTTCTTTTTAGAGTTTATGGGGATACCTCCCTCAGGTAGATGTTGTTACCCAGTATGTACTCTTCAACGGGTGCAGGGACGAGGTACTTGATGGACATCCCTGAATTCACGTAACGCCTTATTTCTGTGGAGGATATTTCCAGACCCCGTATCCTGGAAAAAGCAATTAGTTTGGAGTTGTTATCTATGTAGAATTTCACGTTGTCTTCGTCTTTATAATAACTAAAATCGTTTTCGAGGGCAAGCGGGAGTTTCGCTTCGTTCACGTCCGGATATCCGGGCCTCGTGATCACGGCGAAATTGGACAGCTTGAACAGCTCCCTCCACTCCTTCCACGTTTCTATCTCTCTGAACAGCTCGTTTCCCACTATGAAATAATAGTCCGTGCCCGGATTAAGCCCGTTCAGGTGCCTTAGCGTCTCCACTGTATAGGATGCCGTGCTTCTCCCGGCCTCGTAACCGCATATGTCGAAGTGCGGGTTATCTTCCACGGCGAGCCTCAGCATCTCGAGCCTCTGTGCAGGCGGTGTTGTATGCGCCGCATCTTTATGAGGGGGGATGGCGGTAGGGATGAAGTACACCTTGTCTAAAGAGAGCTGCTCCCTTATTTCCTCCGCTGCCCTCAGGTGGCCTAAATGCACCGGGTCGAACGTCCCGCCGAAGAGGCCTGCTCTCTCTTTTTTCTTATTATCCATTGCTAATGGAAATCATATCACGTCTTTTGCCGGTTTTGTTTAGTCACATAGCCTTCGACCATGAATTCGCCGCCCAATTTCCTTATTTTCACCCTTTCTATATCTAGGGAATCCTTTATGCGGGAGACGCCCAGCTTGCCGACCATGCTCAACCCCTCGGCTCCTACTACCCTGGGGGCGTAAAAGAACACGACCTTATCCACGATCCCGCTCTTTAGAGCCAGTGCCGCAGTCGCGCTCCCCCCTTCGATCAGGAGGCTCATAATCTCAATCTTCCCGAGCTCGCGTGCGAGTTCCATGAGACGGAAGTGCCCGTCCTTATCCGACCCGACCTCGATTATCCTGGCCCCGGCCCCTTCGAGCTTCTTTCGCTTGTCACGGTCGTGCGCCTTCCCCGTCACTATTATCACGCTTTCGTGAGCGGAGAATATTTTCGATTTAACCGGGGTCTTGAGCGTTCTATCGAGTATGACGGGCACAGGCTCCTTCCCGTCCTTCTTGTAGAGCCTTACGTTCAGGCTCGGATCGTCTTTGAGGATCGTCCCCGTACCGACCATGACCGCGTCCGCCATGCTCCTCAATCTGTGTCCCAACTTCCTCTGCCTCTCGCTCCCTATCCACTTGGAGTCCCCCGTATGCGTAGCGATCTTCCCGTCGAGCGTGGCCGCGAGCTTGAGCGTCACGAACGGGGTGCGCGTGGTTATGTATTTGTTAAAGGCCTCGTTGAGCTCGCTGGCCTTTTCTTCGAGCACGCCTGTCGTTACGCGTATGCCCGCATCCCTGAGCGTTTTTACCCCTTTCCCGCTCACCTTCGGGTTCGGGTCAAGAGCGCCGACGATAACTTCCCCGACGCCCCTCTCAATAACCGCGTCCGTACAGGGCGGGGTCTTCTTCTCCCTGTGGCAGCAGGGCTCGAGCGATACGTAAAGGGTCCCGCCCCTCACATCCTGTCCTTTCCTCCCGGCGTCGATGAAGGCCTCGATCTCGGCGTGAGGGAGCCCGGCCTTCCTGTGGTACCCCTTCCCTATGATCTCACCCCTCTTTACGAGGACCGCCCCCACGAGCGGGTTAGGGCTCGTCCTGCCTTCCCCATTTCTGGCGAGGCTTATTGCGAGTGACATGTATTTTTCGTGAATTTCCTTTTTCATACTGTTCATTAATACAAATTCATATTGTAAAGCGACCGGGTATGTCAATGCACAGTTTCGTCGCCCGGGTAAAACAGGGCTTCGACGAATTCGTCGGCGTTGAATTCCCGGAGGTCCGACAGGCTCTCGCCAATTCCTATATATTTGACGGGGATATTAAGCTCGTCGGCGATCGCCACTATCACGCCCCCCTTCGCCGTACCGTCGAGCTTAGTGAGCACGATACCCGTCAAGTCGAGGGCCTCGTTGAACATCTTGGCCTGCTGTATGGCGTTCTGCCCCGTGGTCGCGTCGAGCACGAGGAGCGTTTCGTGAGGGGCCTCGGCGAGCTCGCGGGATATCACCCTCTTCATCTTCTTAATCTCATCCATGAGGTTCCCTTTCGTGTGGAGCCTCCCCGCCGTGTCTATGATAAGCACGTCGGAGCCTCGCGCCGAGGCCGCTTTCACGGCGTCGAACGCGACCGCGGACGGGTCCCCACCGCTATGCCCCTTTATGAATTCCGATCCCACACGCCTCGACCATATCTCGAGCTGCTCCGTGGCGGCCGCCCTGAACGTATCCCCCGCCGCTACCATCACGCTCAGGTTCTCTTTTTTGAGCCTGTTGGCGAGCTTCCCTATCGTAGTAGTTTTTCCGACCCCGTTCACTCCTGCGACCATTATGACATAGGGCTTCGTGGTGATGCGTATCGGGCTCCCCTCAGCAGTTTTCAGTATTCTCAATATCTCTTCCTTGAGCGCTCCGGTTATTGCGTCCGCGTCCCGGAGCGATTTTTTCTCTATGCTCGCCCCTATCCTTTCCCTGAGCTTCATCGTGGTCCCGACCCCGATATCGGCCATAATAAGCGTTTCCTCGAAGTCGTCCCATACGCCCTCGTCTATCTCTTTTTTGGACAGCACTTCGCCGAGCCTGCCGAATAGCCCCGTGTGTGTTTTGGACAGGCCTTTTCTCAACCTCGCGAAAAGCCCTTCCTTCGTTTCCTCAGGCTCTTCTACCTCCGCCGCTGCCTCTTCCCCCAGGGCCGGAGCCTCGGCTTCGGGCTCTTCGGGCTCCGCCGGCTGCTCGATAATCTCTGCCGCTTCGATTTCTGCAATTATTGGGGCGTCGGGAGCGGCCTTTTCCGGCTTCGGCCTTATCACTACCGGTTCCGCCGGGGCTTGAGTGACTCCGGGAATCGCCTCTCCCGCGGGCGGCGCTTTAAATACTTCGAGATCAGGCGCCGCCAATTCCTTTTCCGTCTCTTCATAGGCGGGTTTCCCGGCTTCCGGTTTTACAGCTTCCTTTTTCGGTTTCTGCTCGAAGAGGAAGGCGATTACGAGCGACAAGAGTAGTAGTATCAAAAAGATTACGCCTACGGCAGCGAGGTCCGAATACGGGCTCGGGATTGTATTCAAAAGTGACAAAATCTCTTCCATTATTTTAAAAGCCTCCTTGATAATGCCTTATATTAAGCAATCGGACATCGTTTGGAATATTACGCGGTGATCAAAAGATTTTTCTGCCGATTCTATATATATGATTACCGTTAATATACTTTTCAGGGAATTCTTTTCAATACGGGGCTCTGCCCGCTTTTTTTAAGCGCGAGGACGCCGGATTTGCTGCCATCGTAACCCGTATGAAACAAATGATGTTTTGTAAACTCTTGAACTGCCCGAGCCTAGAAGGATATAATAAAAATGATGTCTAAAGGATTCGTCCATCTTCACCTCCACTCCCAATATTCACTGCTCGACGGCGCGATAAAGTTCGAGGACCTCTTCCCGCTCGCCAGGGAATTCGGCATGGAGGCGGTCGCTCTCACCGACCACGGGAACCTGTTCGGCGCTTACGATTTCTATAAAAAAGCAAAGGAATCGGGCATTAAGCCCATCATAGGGTGCGAGCTCTACGTCACTCCCAGGATCAACCCCGATAACCCTTCCGAGGGCAAGACCCATCACCTGACTGTCTTATCCATGAACTGGGCCGGTTATCGGAACCTCTCGAGGCTCGTGACAAAGGCCTATTTCGACGGGTTCTACAGAAGGCCGAGGGTGGATCACGAGCTCCTCGGCACGCATAACGAGGGGCTTATAGTATTGAGCGGCTGTCTCAACAGCGAGCTTGCCAAGGCGATATTCAGCAAGGATATGAAGGCGGCCCTCAACGTCGCAGCCATGTACAGGGAAATGTTCGGCGACAGGTATTACCTGGAGGTCCAGGCCACGGGCCTGCCCGAGCAGAAGAGGGTTAATAAAAAGGTAAGAGAGATAGGCGAAAAACTCGGCATACCCATCGTGGCGACGAACGACTGCCATTTTCTGAGACGCGAGGACTCGCGTCCACACGACGCGCTCCTCTGCATACAGACCGGATCGTCGCTCCAGGACGAGAACAGGTTCAGGTTTCAGGGAGACCAGTATTATCTGAAATCCGAAGGCGAGATGATGAAAGACCTCGAAGGGTTCGAGGACGCTATCAGTATGACCTCGGAGGTCGCGAAGAGGTGTAACTTCGAGTTTGAGAAAAACGGGTACAAGCTGCCCGTATTCGAAGCCGAGGGGGGTAGAACTCTCGACGAACACCTGGCGGAGCTAGCACGGGAAAAGCTCGGGGAAAGATTGACAGAGAACGCAATTCCGCCCGAGAAACAGGCGGAATACAAGAGCAGGCTCGAGAACGAGATCGAGATTATACAGAAGATGGGTTTTTCGGGCTACTTCCTCGTCGTCGCCGATTTCATAAACTACGCGAAGTCCCACGGCATTCCAGTCGGCCCCGGCAGGGGGAGCGCGGCGGGCAGCCTCGCCGCGTACGCGCTAGGCATCACCGAAATCGACCCAATCCCCTATAACCTCATCTTCGAGAGGTTCCTCAACCCCGAGCGCGTAAGCATGCCTGATATAGACATAGACTTCTGTGCGGAGGGCAGGGACGAGGTCATCAGATACGTTACGGAAAAATACGGAGCCGACAAAGTCGCTCAGATAGGCACGTTCGGGACCATGTCCGCGAAAGCCGTTGTCAAGGACGTCGGCAGGGTGCTCGGCATCCCCTACGCGGACGTCGACAGGGTTACGAAACTGATACCGTCCTTCAGGGGAAAGGTATTCAGCATAGACAAAGCGATAGAGAGCGTCTCCGAATTAAAAAAGCTCATCGAGGATTCCCCTCAGCTTAAGGAGATGATAGAGCTCGCGAGGCCGCTCGAAGACATGGTCAGGCACTCCTCCACGCACGCGGCCGGCATCGTTATAGCCAACGAGCCGCTCGCAGACCACATACCCCTCTGCAAAGGCTCGAAGAACGAGGTAGTGACCCAGTTCGATATGAACTCCATAGAAGAGCTCGGGTTCGTCAAGTTCGATTTCCTGGGCCTTAAGACCCTCACGGTTATAAGCAAGGCGCTCGCGCTTATAAAGGAGAACTTTGGGAACGGAGACGAATTCAAGCTCGACATAAACAAGATTCCACTCGACGACCCCGAGGTTTACGCGCTCCTTTCGAGCGGCAGGACTCGCGGTATCTTCCAGATCGAATCCTCGGGCATGAAAGAGCTCATGATCAATCTCCAGCCCACGGACTTTGAGGACATTATCGCCGTGCTCGCCCTTTACAGGCCGGGCCCGCTCGACAGCGGCATGGTCGACGAATACATAGAGCGGAAGCACGGGAAGCGCAAGACCCAGTACCCGCTCCCCGAGCTCCAGGATATCCTGCGCGACACTTACGGGCTCTTCGTATACCAGGAGCAGATAATGAGCACCGCTAGCGTAGTCGCCGATTACAGCCTCGGCGAGGCCGACCTGCTCAGGCGTGCGATGGGGAAGAAAAAACCTGAAGAGATGAAAGCCCAGAGGGAGAGGTTCCTCGAAGGGGCGAAGCTGAAAGGCATAAAGGATAAAAAAGCCAAAGAGATATTCGATGCGATGGAAAAGTTCGCCGAATACTCCTTCAACAAGAGCCACAGCGCTGCCTACGCCCTGATCACATATCAGACCGCGTATCTCAAAACGCACTACCCGGCCGAATTCATGGCGGCGCTCATGTCCGTCGAATCGAGCAACACAGATAAAGTCATATCGAGCATTACCGAGTGCAAGCAGATGGGCATCCCCGTGCTCGCGCCCGACGCGAACGAGAGCCTGGCGGGCTTCACCGCGTCTAACGGCACCATCAGGTTCGGCCTCGCAGCTATAAAGAACGTGGGCGAGGGTACAGTGGAGGCTATTATCAAGGCCAGGCGGGAGAAGGGGAAATTCGATTCGATCTTCAGTTTCTGCGAGCAGGTCGAAGCGAGGAAGCTCAACAGGAGGACTTTCGAGAGCCTGATCAAGAGCGGCGCTTTCGATTCCCTCTCGGTCGGCAGGGCGGCCCTTATGGAGTCCCTCGACACGCTCCTCAGCTACACGTCGCTCAAGCAAAAGAGCTCTGTCGAAGGCCAGCATTCCCTCTTCGCTTTAAACGATTCGGTCTCATTGCCGCGGCTCTCCGATACGGACGAGTGGGGTGAGAAGGAGATACTGAGGTCCGAGATGGAGGTCCTCGGTTTCTACGTTACGAGCCACCCGATGTCTAAATACGCGTCTGAAATCTCGAGGTCGATCGAGAATACGGATACGGAGGCCCTCGCCGAGCTCAAGGACAGGCGCGACGTCTCCGTAGCGGGCGTTGTGCGCTCGCTCACCGTCAAGCACACCAAGAACGGCTCGGGAATATTCGGCAACATGGTGCTCGAGGATCTAAAAGGCTCGATCGAGGTCGTGATTTTTAACGACCTCCTCAGGAAATCGCTCCCTCTCCTCGAAGACAAGGTAGAGCCCGTTGTCGTTAAGGGGATACTCGAGCCCGGAGAAGACAGGGTCAAGATGAGGGCCACCGACATACGGCCCATTAAGGCGCTCAGGAACGGCTCCACCGTGCACATCAGTCTCGGCAGCGGGAAATCCGGAAGGGACAGCTTCATTAATCTGAGGGAAATATTTACATGCTATCCCGGGGATTCACTCGTGCACATACACATCGCGACCGACGACGGGGAAGCCGTGATAGAGGTCGGCGATGCGAGGGTCGATGTCAGGGACGATTTTATTCAGGATGTTGAAAACCTTCTGGGCAGGAATTGCCTGAGACTCCTCTGATCCTCAGTCACGCTGCGAGTCTTCGATAATCCCTCTAAGGCCTTCGGGGTCGCTCGTCACCACGAACACCTCCTGTACGGACGTCCCGCTCCTGGCGATGAGCTTGGCACCGCTCACGGTGCTGTACTTGTAACGTACTTTGAGGTTCTCACCGGGTTTTTTCCCGACCTTTATCTCGCCCGGTATAATCGACTCCACAAAATCGAGCGGGGAAATATAGGTTTCGAGAAAGCTCCCGAGCCCCTTAATAATGCTGTGCTGACGCTTTATTTTATTCTTCCTGTGCTTCATGGAACCTTGCGGTAAATATACAACGGTCTCCGCACTCTTCCTAATTCCCTGTTTTCCTGTCATTGCGAAGCTCCGAAGCCTTGCGCGAAGGAGCCGCGGTAATCTCATCCTTTCTCTTTAATTCCCTCCTTTCGTAAAGGAGGGTTAGGGTGGATTTGTTTTTATTCTTTCTTTATTGTCATTCTGAACTCGTTTCAGAATCTCATCCTTTATCCTTTCTTATGTCCGCAGTAGCGGCATCCCGCGGCGACATGTCCCGCTCCTACCCCTCCAAATAGCTCGCGATTATCTTCTTGATCCCGTACCGGGGAAACGATACGGTGACCTTGGCGTTCTCACCCGTCCCTTCCACGCTCTTTATAGTCCCCTGCCCGAATGACGGGTGCTCTATCCTCTGCCCCACCTTGTACCTGCCGCCGTTCCCGGCGCTTCTGCTCCGTCCCGGCCCTTCCGCGCGAGCACTTTTTTCCACGGGGTAATCGCGCGCTCCGAATTCCCCGTACGAGTCCCCGTAATAGTTTTTCAATTCTATGAGCTCCTTCGGTATGTCGGTTATGAATCTCGAGGGCACGGGTCTTTCCTCTTTCCCGAACACCCTCCTCCTGGCGGCGCTCGTGAGGTGTATCATTTCCTTCGCCCTCGTCAGACCCACGTATAAGAGCCTCCGCTCTTCCTCCACCTGTCCGTCCCTGGCGGAGTTGAAGTGCGGGATGAGGTTCTCTTCGAGCCCTATTATGAACGCCAGCGGGAACTCGAGTCCCTTCGCCGAGTGAAGCGTCATGAGAGCGACCCTGTCGTCCTTTTCGTCGTAGCTGTCCACGTCGCTCGCGAGCGTGAGCGTATCCAGGAAGTCGCGGAGCCACGCCTTCTCCGACTCCTTCTCGAATTCAGCGGCGAGGTTCAGTATCTCGCCCACGTTCTCCCTCTTCTCCTCTTCCCTCTCGAGGATGTCAAGGTACCTGGTCTCCTCCAGCACCAGGTCGAGGAGCTTCCCTATCTCGTACTTCTCGCCGTAGCCTATGAGCCGTTTCATCAGGTCGAGGAATTTCCCGAGGTTAAGAGCCGCTCTCGCGGGCAGGACGTTTTCCCCGACGGCTTTGCGCATGGCGTCCATGAGCGATATGCCCTCATTTCTCGCGATCTCGTCGAGTCTCTCCATCGTCCCCCTGCCTATACCCCGCGGAGGGACGTTCGCGATTCGCCTCAGGCTCAGGTCGTCGAGCGGGTTCGCGATTACTCTCAGGTACGCCATGATGTCTTTTATCTCGGCGCGCTGATAAAACCCGATCCCCCCGACTATCGTATACGGGATACCCTTCCTGACGAGCTCCTCTTCCATGATCCTCGACTGGTTGTTGGTCCTGTAAAAAACAGCCGCGTCTTTGTAAGACCAGGCGCGCTTCAGAACAAGGGACTCTATCTGCGACACTACGTACCTGGCCTCGTCCCTTTCGTCGTGAGCCGCGTAGTACCGGAGCTTCTCCCCCTCCGGGTTCTCCGTCCAGAGGTTCTTGTCGTGCCTGTTCGAGTTTTTCCGTATCAGTCCGTTAGCCGCGCTCAGGATGTTCTTTGTCGACCTGTAATTCTTTTCGAGCTTTATCACCCTCGAGTCGGGGTAATCCCTTTCGAAGTTGAGTATGTTCGTTATGTCCGCCCCCCGCCATCCGTATATCGACTGATTGTCGTCCCCTACGACGAATATATCCCTGTGCTTCCTCGAAAGGAGCTCGACGATCTTATACTGCATGTGGTTCGTATCCTGGTATTCGTCGACGAGTATGTGGCGGAACGTCTCCTGGAAATGCCGTAGGACTTCCGGTTTTTCCCTGAAGAGCCTGACAGTTACGTAGAGGAGGTCTCCGAAATCAAGCGCGTTCAGCTTCCTGAGCTCCTGTTCGTAAAGGGCGTAGATTTTCGAAACCCTCTCGTCGTATATATCTCTCCCCGCCTCTCCGGGATCGAGCCCTTTGTTTTTCGCGCCGTCGATCTTCGACCTCACCGACCTCGGGTCGAGCTCCTTCTCTCCGATGTTGAGCCGCTCCATGCATTCCTTTATCAGCTTCAGCTGGTCCCCGTCGTCGTAAATGATAAAGTCCTGTCTGAACCCGT
>DATIET010000250.1:0-2140 GCA_035455615.1 Thermodesulfobacteriota bacterium | reverse complement strand
CGATTCCTCACTTGCTCGGATTCATTCCCTGAAAGATTTATAGACGCCCTAATAATCTATTTTCTTAACGCGAATTCTGTAATGTCGGGGGAAGAAAAAGACTGGATTCCCGATGAAGACTTTCGGGAATGACAAAGACTGGATACCCGCGAGATGTCATTTTATTCCCTCCTTTGTAAAGGAGGGTTAGGGTGGATTTTATAGAACCTGTTTAAACAGGCTCAAGACGAACGGAATGGGTTTCAGTCGTTGGATTGAGCGGAGTAGGTTCGGAAGAATCGTAGGACGCACGCCGTGCGTCAATCAGGCTCGGGGGTGCCGAGGTTCTCGACGCAGATGAGCTCGCACTTGGACAGGCTCACGGTGTCGATCGCCGTGACGGTTTCGCAGGTTATGGGGTCTTCGGAGAACGTTACCATGTCGCCTACCTGAATCTCGGGGCAGTCTCCCGTCATCTTGTAGGGTTTCTGCCCGATGATCATGTAGCCGTCCTTAATGGCGGCGACTGGGTATTCGGACTGGTTCTGGGCGAATACGGGTAAGCTGAGTGATAAAAAAAGAAGCGCAATAGTAATTATCTTCACGAAACATCCTCCTGTGACCGGCCCCGTTGAGCGGGGCTTTTCCCAAGCATTATACTGTCATTCTCCTGCCCGCACAATTGCGGGCGCGTCTGGTTCCGCGTGTCAGGGTGCAGACTCTTCTCTTATACGCCGCATCAGCCGGTCGATGCGGGCGATGTCTTCCTTCCCGAATTTCGAAAGGAAGTGCTCCTTGACCGCGCGCTCGTAAACGGGCCACATCTTTCTCCTGAGCCTCCTGCCGTTAGCGGTGATGTGGGCGAACATCCCGCGCCCGTCCTGGGTGCAGGGGACGCGCCTCACGAGCCCCTCCTGCTCGAGCCTCTGGGAGAGCCTCGTGACGTTGTACTTGTCGAGGAGCACGCGCCTGCCTATCTCGTTCAGCCTCAGGCTGCCGCCGGGGGTCCTGTCTAGCTCCCACAGCACGTCGTACCAGGGGAGGGGGGGGAGGCCGTTCTCACGGAGCGCGTTCTCCACCACGCCTATTAAGTACTGCTGCGCCCTCACGAGGCCGATCCAGGCCGAGGTCTCGGTGTCCGTCCATACGTTCGAGCTCTTGCCGGCTGTTTTTTTCTTCATGGGTCTAATATAATACACGTGAGTTGCGAATGCAACGACGGGAATACGCGATTCATGATTCAGGATGCAAGATTCAGGATGCAGGGGCAACTAGAGTTCCTTCTCCCCCGTGTGGGAAACTGCTTCGAGCGAGCGAGAAGTAGTATTCGAAATGACAGAAAGGGCAAATCCCCCTGAATCCCCCTTTTCCAAAGGGGGAAAGTAATTTTAATTCCCTCCTTAGAAAAAGGAGGGCTAGGGAGGATTTTCTTGTTCCTTTAGCATAATCCTACTTTCCGTCATTCCGCCGCCTTCATGGTGGTATATAGCCGACGGATTTGGCGAAGAGCGGCGTTCGTATATCTGTATATCACCCGGCCAAGGTGATCAGCTCCATTATCCCCTTCCTTACCATCATTATCCCTATCGCGGCGAGGAGTATGCTCATAATCTTGGCGAATGCCCGCGTCCCGTTCTCCCCCAGCACGTAGAGTATCATGTCCGCCTTGAATAGCGCGAAGAAGAGCACGATCAGGTTCAGCACGAAGGCCGCAAGCGCGGGAAGGAACCCGTACGTGTCGACGAGTATGATCAGCGTCGTAAGCACTGCCGGGCCCACGATGAGCGGCGTGCCGAGCGGAAAGATACCGAGCGCGCCCCGCGGCTCTGCCCCGTGCACCCTCGCGCTCCCGTCGCCGAGGAGGTCGATTATGGAGAGTATGAACAGGAGCGCCCCGCCCGCGATCGCGAAGTCCTGGATCGTAATGCCCAGCAGGAGGAATATCGATTTCCCCGCGAGGACGAATATAATCCCGATCACCGCCGCAGTGAGGACGGAGTCGAGCACGATCTTCCGCCTCTCCCGGGCCTCGTAGCCCCTGGTCAATGAGAGGAACATAGGCACTATCCCCACCGGGTCGACCGCCACGAATATCGGTATAAAGCAGAGGAGGGCGGATTCCAGAATCACTATCGGATTATCGAAAATGTCCATTGCATAA
>DATIET010000249.1:0-36542 GCA_035455615.1 Thermodesulfobacteriota bacterium | reverse complement strand
AATAGTTCTCAAAATTATAAATGAGGAGAAACGATATGGAGTCGAAACCCAAGATGAGCAGAGACAAACTGGAGCAACTGATAATAAACACCATAAGGACCCTGTCGATGGACGCGGTGCAAAAGGCGAATTCGGGTCATCCGGGCACGCCGATGGCGCTCGCCCCCGTGGCGTTCACCATCTGGGACAAGTTCATGAAATTCAATCCCAAGAATCCCGACTGGCCCAACCGCGACCGGTTCGTGCTCTCGAACGGCCACGCATCGATGCTCCTCTACAGTCTCCTCCATATTACCGGCTACGACCTATCTCTTCACGATATAAAAACGTTCAGGCAGCTACACAGCAAGTGCGCCGGCCACCCGGAATACGGCCTTGCACCGGGGGTAGAGACTACGACGGGGCCACTCGGCCAGGGAGTCGCGACGTCGGTCGGCATGGCGATCGCGGAGAAATGGCTCGCGGCATACTTCAACAAACCGGGCCACGAAATTATCAACTACAATATTTACGCAATCTGCGGCGACGGGTGCATGATGGAGGGGATATCGGGCGAGGCTGCCTCGCTTGCGGGACACCTCGGCTTGAACAACCTCATCTGGTTCTACGACAACAACCACATAACAATAGAAGGGCACACCGCGCTCGCTTTCAGCGAGGACGTGGCGGCCCGGTTCATGGGATACAACTGGCACGTACAGCGTGTCGGAGACGCAAACGACCTCGAGATGCTGGCCGAGGCGATAGAAAGGGCGTTCAAGGAGAACGAGCAGCCGTCTCTCATCATAGTAGACAGCCACATCGGATACGGGAGCCCCAACAAACAGGACACGTCAGCGGCTCACGGCGAGCCCCTCGGCGACGAGGAGATACGGAAGACCAAGATAAATTACGGCTGGGACCCCGACAAGAAATTCTACGTGCCCGAAGAGGTGAAGGAATACAGGGAGACCGTTATCAGGAAAGGCGCCGTCTTTGAGGACGAATGGAATAAGAAATTAAGCGCCTACGAGCGCGACTATCCCGATCTGGCGAAGCAGTTCCGTGAGCTTCGGGACAGGGAGATGCCCGAAGGGTGGGAGAAATGCCTCCCGGTGTTCCCCCCGAACCCGAAGGGGCCCGCGACACGCTCCGCCAACAGCAAGATACTGAACGCCATAGTCCCCGTGTACCCGTTCCTCCTGGGGGGCGCGGCTGATGTCGGCTCTTCGACGAAGACATACATTGATGGAGCTACCAGCTTCGAGAAAGGGATATACGACGGCAGGAACTTTCATTTCGGCATAAGAGAAAACGCGATGGGAGCTGTCGCGAACGGTATGGCGCTCAGTAAGCTCCGGCCTTATACGGCCACGTATTTCGTATTTTCCGACTACATGAGGGCCACGATCAGGCTCGCGAGCCTGATGCAGATCCCCGTGACTTTCATATTCACTCACGACAGTATTGGTCTCGGCGAGGACGGACCCACGCACCAGCCCGTCGAGCACCTCGCGTCTTTGAGAGCCATGCCCAACCTCGCTGTCGTAAGGCCCGCCGACGCTAACGAATTAAGTGTGTTGTGGAAATATATAATGGGTTCGAAAGACCATCCTGTAGCCCTGATACTGACGAGGCAGGACGTCCCCACTTTCGATAGACACTTGTACGCCCCGGCCGAAGGCGCTTTAAAGGGCGCATATATTCTCGCCGACAGCAAGCCCGGGCCTGACGTCATATTGATCGGCACGGGTTCTGAAGTCCAGCTATGCCTGGGCGCATACGAGATACTGAAAAAGCAGGGGATCAAGGCGCGCGTAGTCAGCATACCCTCATGGTCTCTCTTCGAAATGCAGACGGCGGATTACAAGGAAGAAGTCCTGCCGTCGTCCGTAAAGGCCAGGGTGTCTGTGGAGATGGGCTCCACGTTCGGCTGGTGCAGGTACGTGGGCTCCGACAACGGGGGCGGCTCGATAGGCATAAACACGTTCGGCGAATCGGCTCCCATAGCGGACCTCCTGCCTGAGTTCGGGTTCACAGTCGATCACGTCGTCGCAAAGGCGAACGAAGTCCTTAAGCTGAATAACAAGAAGGTTAAAAAGCCGTCAAAAAAATAATGTAGATTTAAGGTTCGCTGTCACGCTCCGTTTTTATGGAACGAATAACACGATGAACGGGAGATAGACAATGTCCAGAATAACGGATTTATCCAAGCTCGGCCAGTCGATCTGGTACGATTATATAAGGAGGTCCTTCTTGACCTCGGGGGAGCTCAATGCCCTCATAGACGAAGGACTGAGGGGCGAAACCTCGAACCCCTCGATACTCGAAAAAGCCATAGCCGGGAGCTCCGATTACGATGAAGAGTTGAAGTCCCTGGTGGAGCAGAATAAATCCGCAGACGAGATATACGAGGCGCTCGCCTTGAAGGACATCGCGATGGCCGCCGACCTTTTCAGGCCGCTCTACGATAAAACGAACGGCGGCGACGGGTTCATAAGTCTCGAGGTGAGCCCGACCCTGGCTAACGATACGAACGGCACTATCAGGGAAGCCAGGAGGTATTTCGTCACTCTAGGGCGCCCGAACGTCATGATCAAGGTCCCCGCGACCAAAGCCGGCATCCCTGCCATCACTGAGCTCATTGGGGCCGGTATCAACGTGAACGTAACACTGATGTTCAGCCTCGATCAGTATAAAGCCGTGGCCGAGGCGTATATAAAGGGTCTCGAAAAACTTGCAGCCGAAGGCCCCTCCGTATTCAAGGGACACCGGGTGGACAGGGTGGCCTCCGTAGCTTCATTTTTCGTAAGCCGTGTGGATACCGCCATCGACCCCGAGCTCGAGAAGATCGGTAACACCGCGCTTCAGGGGAAGATCGCGATTGCGAACGCGAAGCTCGCGTACGACGAATTCAGGAGGATATTCAAAGGCAAGCGCTGGAAGAAGCTCTCGGACGCGGGGGCTAGGGTGCAGAGATGCCTCTGGGCGAGCACCAGCACGAAAAACCCGGCTTATCCCGATACGCTCTACGTCGACGAGCTCATAGGGCCGGATACCGTAAACACGGTACCGCCTGCCACATACAAGAACTTCAGGGATCACGGGAAGGTCGCTCTCACGATCACGAGGGGCGTAAATCAGGCGAGACAGGACGTAGAAAAGCTTGGGAAGCTCGGCATAAATTTAAAGTCGGTGACGAACAAGCTGCTCAGGGACGGGGTAGACCAGTTCGCCGATTCCTTCAGGACACTCATGGCGAGCATAGAGCAAAAGAAGGTGCAGATACAGTCCCAGAAAAAGCCCTATTCCGCCTCACTCGGAAAGTACCAGGCCGCGGTCGACAAGGCGCTTGAGAACATGCGTGACAACAATATCATACAAAAGATCTGGAACTTCGATTACATGGTCTGGGAAGACGACCCGACCGAGATAAGCAACCGTCTCGGATGGCTCCACATACCGGAAGTAATGGTTGACGCCCTTCCGGGTATAAAAAAAGTGGTCGCCGATGTAAAGGCCGACGGTTATAAGAACGTGCTTCTCATGGGAATGGGCGGTTCGAGTCTCGCCCCTCTGGTTATACGCGAGACCTTCGGCGTCAAAAAGGGCTATCTCGACGTGGCGGTGCTCGACAGCACGGACCCCGGGGCCGTGCTCGAACAGAGGGACCGCCTCGATATGTCGAAGACGCTCTTCATCGTCTCCACCAAATCGGGGGGCACGGCGGAGACCATGTCGTTCATGAAATACTTCTACAACGAGGTTTTGAAGGAAGTCGGCAAGAAAGATGCGGGACGGCACTTCATTGCCATTACGGACCCCGGGAGCGGTCTCCAGAAGATCGCAGCGGGGCTTAAATTCAGAAAAACGTTCTTAAACGATCCCAATATCGGCGGACGATACTCCGCCCTCTCGTTCGTAGGGATACCACCCGCAGCTTTCCAGGGTGTTGACCTCGACACGCTGCTCGCCCGCGCCGTCACCATGCTCCACAACTGCGAAAGCTGCAACTGCGCCGTTGACGGGGACAATTCGGGCGCCTGGCTGGGGGCGATACTCGGGGAGCTTGCCAGGGCAGGGCGCGATAAAGTCACACTCGTCGCTTCCCCGCCGATAGCAGGCTTCGGCTCCTGGGTCGAGCAGCTGATAGCCGAGAGCACCGGTAAGGACGGGAAGGGCATCCTCCCCGTCGACAGGGAGCCTCTGGCGCAGCCGGAATTCTATGCGAACGACAGGCTCTTCGTTTACCTCCGCCTCTTAAATGACGACACGTACGACAGGCAGGTGAATGCCCTTGAGAAAGCGGACTATCCGGTGGTGCGTATCAATCTCAGGGATATCTACGACCTGGGGGGCGAGTTCTTCAGGTGGGAGATGGCTATCGCCGTCGCCGGCATGATAATCGGCATTCACCCCTTCAACCAGCCGAACGTGGAGGCTGCCAAGGTGCTCGCGCGCAAGATGATAGCCGAGTACCAGAAAAAAGGTAAGCTGCCGGTCGTAAAGCCGACCCTCAGAGAGTCGGAAATAACGGTCTATTCCGATTTTAAAGCCGGGAGCCTCGAGCAGGCGCTTACGAAGTTCCTCTCCTTCGCCAAACCAGGCAGGGACGAATCGAAGGGAAGGAGCTACGTCGCGTTCCAGGCCTTTGTCAAGCCATCGGACGAGACGTATAACGCTCTCCAGAAGCTCCGGACCAAGGTGGAGAGGCAGTACCGACTGGCCACGACCGTAGGGTTCGGTCCGAGGTTCCTCCATTCAACAGGGCAGCTCCATAAGGGAGACGCGGGGCACGGTCTCTTCATTCAGTTCACGTCCGATATGCCCGTCGATATACCGATCCCGGACGAGCCGGGCAAGAAGGCCTCGTCCATAACCTTCGGCGTATTTAAAGACGCCGAGGCGCTCGGCGACCGCCAGGCGCTGCTAGACCGGAAGCGCAAGGTCATTACGTTCCATCTGGGTGAAAACGTTGTACGCGGTATTAACAGGCTGGCGAAAATACTTTGACGGAAGGGACAGTGATTAAAGCGCTTATATTCGATCTCGACGGCACACTCGTGCAGACCGAGGTACTGAAGGCGGAGTCTTACGCCAGGGCCGCGGTCGAGCTCGATAATTCGCTTACCGAAGACGAGGTCATAGACGGTTTCAAGGACTTTGTGGGGCTGTCGCGTAAAGAGGTCGCGGAAGGGCTGCTCAAGAGGTTTAATCTCGAAAACGCGGCACGGGCGAGGATGAAGGAATTCCATGTCCACACCCCCTGGCAGGCCTACGTGGACATCAGGCTCGACACGTATTTTAAGATGATATCCGACCCCAAAATACTAAAATCTCATCTGTGTCCGTATAATCTGGGGCTCCTTAAATGGGCGCGGGGTGAGGGCTATCCGACCGGACTCGGGACTATGTCCCACAGAAAGGAGGCCGACCGTGTCCTCGACGTGCTGGGTATCAGGTCCGAGTTCGATTTCATAGCGACGATACAGGACGTCGAGCACGGGAAGCCCGATCCCGAGATATATAACCTTCTGGCCGGTGAGCTCAAGGTGACTCATACCGAATGCCTCGTCATCGAGGATTCTGCGTCTGGCGTCGAGGCCGCTCTCGCCGCGAGCATGAATTGTATAGCGGTGACGACCGATTTTACGAGGGAAGGGGTCCATAAAATCCCCCCGGCAAGGAACCTGCGCGTGATCGATACCCCTCCCGTGCTTCTTGAGACCGCGAAGGGTTTTATAAGCGAGCTTAATTCCGAGAAGGAGAAAACAGGTTGAGCGGTTCTCCGTCCCCGGATCAGAAGAAGCTTCAGGACAGGCTGAAGAAGGAAGCCGGAATAAGCGCGGTAGACCTTGTGCGTCCGGGGATGGTGCTCGGTCTCGGTACGGGGAGCACGGCCAAATACGCGCTCGAAGAGATAGCCCGGAGACTTAAGGACGGGAGGCTCAGCGACATCGCGGGCATACCCAGCTCGCTAGAGACGGAAAGAACGGCGAGAGAGCTCGGCATACCGGTGATTTCTTTTGACGACAAACAGGAGATAGACCTTACCATAGACGGCGCAGACGAGGTCGATCCCGACCTCAATCTCATAAAGGGCGGCGGGGGAGCGCTCCTGAGGGAGAAGGTCCTCGCCCAGTCGAGCAGGCGGAACGTCATGATAGTCGACGAGAGCAAGCTATCGCCTATGCTCGGCACGCACTGCCCGGTCCCGGTCGAAGTAATACCCTTCGCATGGAAGCCGGTTGCGAATTTCCTCAGATCCCTCGGGGGCGAGCCCGTACTGCGTATGAATGAGGACGGAGCCCCGTACGCCACCGATCAGAGTAACTATATAATTGACTGCAGGTTCGGCCCCATCCCCGACCTCGGCGAATTGGCTGTAAAGTTAGGGCAGAAGGCGGGGATAGCGGGATACGGTCTTTTCATCGGCACGGCAAGCGAGGTAATAGTCGCGACTTCGCACGGCATACGTTACCAGAAGCGTAAGGACTCATAACGATCGGTCGGTACCGATATACACGAATATCATGACGATAATCGAACCTTCAATCTTATCAGCAGATTTTACGAAGCTCGGCGAGGCCGTGAGAGAGGCCGAGGGAGCGGGCGCGACCTGGATACAGATAGACGTGATGGACGGGCGCTTCGTCCCTAACATAATCTTCGGACCTGGTGTGGTGGCGGCTATCAGGTCGCTTACGAAATTGAAGCTCGACGTCCACCTCATGATCGTCGAGCCCGAGAAGTATATAAAGTTATTCGCCGAATCGGGGGCTGACCGCATCATCGTCCATCAGGAGGTCTGTTACCACCTCCACCGCGTGCTCGAGTCTATAAGGGAGCTCGGCATACAGTCGGGCGTTACACTCAATCCCGGAACCCCTCCATCCGCGATCGGGGAGGTGCTCGAGCTTGCCGACTTCGTCCAGGTAATGGGCGTCAATCCCGGCTTCGGCGGACAGAAATTCATATGGAGCCAGTTGGGCAAGATACGCGCAATAAAAGAGATGCTCGACCGGAAGGGACTCGATGTCCCGATCGGGCTCGACGGCGGTATAGACACCGAGACGGCCCCGGAAGTGGTGCGGGCGGGGGCGACGGTGCTCGTAGCCGGCTCGAGCGTATACAACGATAAAGCCAGCGTGCGGGATAACGTAAAAGCCCTCCTCGACAGTGTACGGTAAGACACGCAGGGGGTACGATTCGAGCGTTGGAATATATATAAAGAACGACAAATACAAATAAGATCGAGGGGTAAACAATATGGCACAGGACAACGGCTGTATAATCGCGATATTCGGGGCATCCGGTGATTTGACCAAACGGAAGCTCATGCCAGCGCTCTATGCGTTATTCAGACAGGGTCTCCTTCCCAAGAATTTCGCAATACTGGGCACGAGCCGTTCGCCGTTCACGGACGACGCGTACAGGAAGAAGATTATCGAAGACGTGGTAACGTATGCGGGCATCAAAAAATCAGAACAGAAACAGCTGGAGCCGTTCTCGAAGCACGTTTACTACCTCGCCATGGACGCGACTGACGTTAGCCACTACGACGACCTCAAGGATAAGCTTTCCACGGTCGACAGTGCCGAGAAAACAGGCGGCAACTATATTTTCTACCTGTCCACTTCGCCCAGCCTCTACACCGCTATCGCAAAGAATCTCGGCAAGAAAGGGTTAGCGAAGGAGGGGAAGGACTCCTCCTGGAGACGCATCATCATAGAGAAGCCGTTCGGCAGGGACCTCGAGTCCGCTCAGGAATTAAACCACGACCTCCAGAGGATATTTAAAGAAGACCAGATTTACAGGATAGACCATTATTTGGGCAAGGAGACGGTGCAGGACATCTTCGCGCTCAGGTTCTCGAACGGCATCTTCGAGCCGCTCTGGAACAGGAATTACGTGAGCCGCGTCGAGATTACGGCCGCCGAAACTATCGGAGTCGAGGAGCGGGGCGGTTACTACGACCACTACGGCGCGCTCAGGGACATGATCCAGAATCACCTGCTTCAAGTCCTCGGCACGGTTACCATAGAGCCTCCGTCCTTCTTCGACGCGATAGACGTCCGTAACGAATCCATCAAGATATTCCAGTCGCTGAGACCCATAAAGCCAGCCGATGTGGACAAGTTCGCCGTAAGGGGTCAGTACACGGATTCCGTGATCAACGGCAAAAAGGTGATCGGATACAGGCAGGAGAAGGACGTCGCTCACGATTCGATGACCGAGACCTTCGTTGCGCTTAAACTGTATATAGACAACTGGAGGTGGGGCGGCGTGCCCTTTTACCTCCGCACCGGAAAATGCCTCCCCGCCCGCGTGAGCGAGGTCGTGATCGAATTCAAGAAGACCCCGCATCACCTCTTCACGCAGGAGGAGCTGTGCTCCGCAAAACCGAACCAGCTCATCATACGCATACAGCCCGACGAGGGGATACTCCTCAGGTTCGGGATGAAGAAGCCGGGCGCCGGGTTCGATATCGAGGAGGTCGGAATGGACTTCCACTATTCCGAGCTCGCGGACGCCTACATTCCGGAGGCCTACGAGCGCCTGATACTCGACTGCATCACCGGCGACGCCACTCATTACGCCCGCGCCGACGCTGTGGAGGCCTGCTGGAAGTTCGTCGACCCTATCCTCAAGGCGTGGGAGGACGACCCCGAGGTCAAGCTTTACGGATACCCTGTCGGCACATGGGGACCCCCGGAAGCCAGACACATATTCGACTCCCCCGAGGAGGACTGGAGGTATCCGACCGATCATCTGACGACTGACGGGGATTTTTACGAGCTTAAATAAGTAGTGCCGGGTATTTCTCGGCCCACGAAACGCAGGAGACGAGATGAAAAAGGAAATATACCTCTTCGACGATATTACAGCACTGGCGAACCGCCTTGCCGCGGATTTCAGAAAAGCCCTCGCAGAGAAGGCGGCATCGGGTGAGTCCCTGATCGTTGCGCTTTCGGGAGGGCACACACCGAAGGCCTTTTTCGAGGTTCTCGCTTCGCCCCCCTATCGTGACGGCCTGCCCTGGGACAAGGTAGTTTTTTTCTGGGGCGACGAACGATGCGTCCCGCCTGACAACGACGAGAGCAATTTCAAGATGACGAAACTCTCGCTCCTATCCCATGTAAATATTCCCGAAGCCAATATCCGCCGCGTATTGGGTGAGAACCCTCCCGATGAAGAGGCGGTACGATACGCGAAGGAGATAAAAGACAATGTCCCCGCAGGCGGGAGCGGCTTCCCGCGTTTTGACTGGATTCTCCTCGGAATGGGTGAGGACGGGCACACGGCTTCCTTATTCCCCGGAGCCCCGACATTGAAAGAGAAGGAGAAGATTTGCGTCGTCGCCACGCATCCCCAGACGGGGCAGAAGAGGGTGAGCATCACGTTCCCTGTTATAGACAACGCCGACAGGGTCTCGTTCCTGGTCGCAGGCAGTGAAAAAGAGACCGTTCTGAAAGAGATATTGAACAAGGGATCACGACCCCTGCCTTATCCGGCGTCCATGGTTCACCCTGCTGACGGTGTCCTCGAATGGTATGTAGATAAGGCCGCCGCTCCCTGGCTTTAGGACACGGGCGCGGGCAGTTCCCGACAAACGCACACCGAAATCAGAACATTTTGGCGAAGCTTCTGGGTTTCCTCTGCTTCCATTTCCCGGTCTGGTAGGCGTTGGCTACTATTAACGGGACTACCGTCGTAGCTTCCGCGTAGACCATCTGCTCATAGACGGTGCTGACCTTGCCCCACGATGAGGCTTCCTTTAGCGTGGAAGAGCTGCACGCGCCGTCCCTCACGTCTGCGACCGTGATCTGTACGGCGTATTTATGCACCGGCACGTCGAAGCCGAGCACCTCAGCCGCGACGACGGTGTCCTGGGCGAAGTTCTTGGGCACGCCTCCGCCGACCATGAAGAGGCCGCTCTCCCTGGACGAGATCTTTATCTTCGTGAGCTCGAGGAAATCCTTGGCGCTGTCTATCGACACGTGCGAATCGGGGTTGTTCCATTGATGGAACACCATGCCAAACCCTGCCGAAGAGTCCGTAAACGCCGGGCAGAATATAGGCACGTTGTGCTCAAACGCCGCCTGTACGAGGGAATCTTTCTTCTTCGCGTGCCTGGTCAGCCATTTCCCCATCTCCCATATAAATTCCCGGGACGAATAGGGCCTCCTCTCGAGCGTGTCCGCTATCTTGGCTACGGTCCTGTCGCACGCCTGGAGGTCTTCTTCGTCTATGAACGTATCGTAGATGCGGTCGATGTAGAGGGACCTGAGCATGCCGTCGTCGATGTGAGGTGTGCCCGCGTAGTGCTTGTATCCGAGGGCCTCGAAAAAGTCCATATCCACGATTGAAGCCCCTGTCGCCACGATGACGTCCACCATGTTGTGCTTCACCATGTCCACGTACACCTGCATGCAGCCCCCGGCTGAGGTTGAGCCCGCGAGCGTCAGCCACACGGAGGCGTTCTTGTCGGCGAGGTTCATGTTGAATATGTCAGCCGCCCTCGCCGTGTCCCTCGAAGAGAATGACATGCCTCGGTAGGCGTCGATGATCTGCCTGCCGTCGATCTTCTTTATATCGACGTGCTTGATCGGCTGTTTCAGCAGCTCTTTTTTTGTGGTTTTTGTCTTTGCCATTTGCTGTTTCTCCTTTACCGTCCCGGATCGAGATGGATACCCCCGTATATATGCATCAATCGGGGATTATCAAGCGGCTCGGGACGGAATCTGTTTTTTCTTTCGGTAATAAACTTTTATCGTTCGAATTCTGATGACCCGTGAATATTTTATAGCCCTGCGTATCCTTGTCAAAATTCATACCTAGCTTAATTGTACAGAATCAAAATTCATTCCGGCTCCTGCTGCGTCATGCAGTGCAGTGCGCCGCCCCCGTATATTATGTCGCTGCAGTCGATGCCCGTGATTTCGCGTCCGGGGAAACAATCTCTCAGGATTTCGAGGGCCTCTCTGTCGTTCTCGTCGTTGAAAGTAGCCGCGAGGACTACCGTGTTGCCTATATAAAAGTTAGTGTAGGAAACGGGGGCCTTCTGCCCGTCATCGTAGCGCACGTGGGGCATGGGCAGCTTGACGACGTCGAAGGGTTTTCCATTGGTATCGGTCGCCTCGGTTAGGGTTTTATAATTAGCCTGGAGTATCAGGTAGTTCTCGTCTCCAGGGTCGTCTTCATATGCGGAGACAATCTTTCCGGGGGCGACGAAACGGGCGAGCTCGTCGATATGCCCGTCGGTATGGTCGTTGACGAGTCCTTCCTTGAGCCAGACTGTTTTTCTTATACCGAGGTATACTTCGAGATACTTTTCTATGTCCGCTTTAGTCTTCCCCGGGTTCCGGTTCTCGTTGAGCAGGCACTGCTCGGTTGTGAGGCACACTCCCTGGCCGTTCACGTCGATTGCGCCCCCTTCGATAATGATCCCGGGCCTTTCGACGTGTAATTTCTTCCACTCCCTGATTTTATCGGGGATGGCGGAATCCTTCAATAATTCAGGAAACTTGTTGCCCCATGCATTGAAGGGCCATTTCGTAATCACCGTCTTTCCCGACCCGTCTTTGACGAAAATCGGCCCCGTGTCCCTCAACCACACGTCCGCGTAATCGGTGACGTGGAAATGTATCCTCCGCATATCTATGTCCGCCGCGGCCAGCATCCCGTACGCCCTTTCCTTCATCTCTTCGTCCAATACGAGGAGCTCCGCCCGCTCGCTCATATGTATCGCGCCCAGGATCTTTACGAATGCGGCTTCAGCTTTTTCCACCCTGGCGGGAAAGGTGACCTCGTCGTATGGCCAGGCGAGCCATATGGCCGAGTGCGGCTCCCATTCGGCGGGCATTCTGTATGACTTCTTGTTTTCGCTTCTCATAAACTGCGGACTATTTCTGACGGAGCGCTTTCTTCATAGCTTTATAATGCTCTACGTCTTTTAATTTTTTAGATTCCTTAACCAGCTTGGAAGAGGTAAGCTTTTTGTACGTATCCGGCCTCCGGTTGCGGAGGAACCCCCAACCTTCCGAATAAAATTCGTTCCGCTCGAGGTCGAGCGTCAATATTATGGCTTCTTCCTTGGTAGCTGAAGCGCGCTTCAATACCCGTCCAAACGGATCGCATATGAAGGACTGTCCCCAGAATACCATCCTGCCTTCGCGTCCGACCCGGTTGACGGCAGCCACGTAGAGGCTGTTCGAGATCGCGTGTCCCCTCTGTACGGTCTCCCAGGCGTCGTGCCAGTCCCCCTCCGCGTCGTAGCCGGTGATGTTCCCTATGGCGGTCGGATAGAAGATTATCTGGGCGCCTTTTAGGCGCGCCATGCGCGCGGCCTCGGGAAACCACTGGTCGTAGCATATGAGGACGGCGAATTTTACGCCGCCTGACTTGAATACCGTGTACCCCGACCGGCCCTCTTCAAAATACTCCTTTTCGTAAAATCCCGGGTCCTGGGGGATGTGTATCTTGTTATACCGGCCGAGGAGCTTCCCGTCTTTCCCTATCACGACAGCCGTATTGAAATATTTCCCGCCCTTTTTTTCGTAAAACGGCACGACGAGCGTCACACCGAATTTCTTGGCCGCCTTCCTCATCTCGCTCACGGTATAGCCCGCGGCGCTTTCGGCGTAGTCGTCCTTCTCCTTCTTCTCCCACTGCGGGAAATAAGGCGTCTGGAAGAGCTCCTGAAGGGCGATGATCCCGGCCCCTTTCCCGGCCGCCTCGCCTATCCTCTCTATAGTCCTTGAGACGTTCGACCGGGCGTCTTCCGAGACCTTGCTTTGTATGAGGGCGATGGTTACTTTTTTCATAGAATTAATTCTACAGTTTACTCTGGATATAGGAAATAAAAACCGGCTTCATGCTGTATTAACAATTCGGGAGGGGGCTTATTTAAGCCATATATAACGGGCGACGAAGAGCACGGCGAAGAGATAAAGGAGCCAGTGCACCCTTTTCCCTTTCCCGCTCACTAACTTTAAGAACACGTACGAAATTACGCCGAACGAGATGCCTTCCGTAATGCTGAATGCGAGCGGCATCATCACGAGCGTTAGGAAGGCCGGAATCGATTCCGTATAATCGTCCCAATCCACGTTGACGATGTTCCTGAACATCATCGCTCCAACGATGATCAGGGCGGGAGCAATGACCGGATAGAGCGTCACGCCGCCGCTCACGTAGCCGGCCCCGATCATGTGCACGACAGGACTGAAAAAGATAGCAAGTAAAAACAGTATCGCCACAACTATCCCTGTGAGCCCGGTCCTGCCTCCCGCCGAGATACCCGACGCGCTTTCGATGTAGCTCGTAACGGTTGACGTGCCGAGCGCCGCCCCGCCGCACGTGGCTATCGCGTCGGAAAGCAATGCCTGCCTAGCCCTCGGGAGCTTCCCATCCCTCATGAGCCCTCCCTGCTGGCTTACGCCTATAAGCGTCCCTATGGTGTCGAAGAGGTCGAGGAAGAGGAATACGAATATCACCGTAATCAGCTGCGGGTCCTTGAATATGTTCGGGATCTCAAACTTCAGGAACGTGGGAGCGATCGAGGGGGGCGCGGCAACGACCCCACTTAACTCCACTATGCCTGTGAGGAGACCTGCTGCGGCTGTGACCAGTATGCCGATAAGTATGGCCCCCCTGATTTTGAGCGCGAAGAGGACGGCCATAACAACTAGTCCCGTTATCGCAATAAGCGTCGGTTTTGACGTAATGTCCCCGAGAGTCACGTATGTCACGGCGTGCCCTGTGACGATTCCCGACCACTCTAAGCCTACGAGGGCTATGAGGAGCCCTATGCCGACCGGTATCCCGTTCTTGAGGCAGCCCGGCAGGACGTTCATGAGCGTCTCCCTGAACCCCACGGTGGAAAGCAGGATAAATACAAGGCCCGCGACGAATACCGCCCCGAGCGCGTTCTGCCAGGAGTAGCCGAGCGTGAGAACGACTATGTATGTGAAATAAAAGTTGTGTCCCATTGCAGGCGCTAGAGCGATCGGATAATTGGCCAGGAGCGCCATGAGCACGGTGCCGAGAGCGCTCGAGACGCACGTCGCAACCATTACGGCGCCCGGGTCCATCCCCGCCGCGCCCAGGACGGCGGGCTGGACGAAGATGATGTACGACATCGTCATGAACGTCGTGAGGCCGGCCACGACCTCGCGGCCCATGGTCGTATCATGCTCTTTCAGATCGAATAACCCTTTAAACATGTGGACAAGTACAGGTATAAAATTTTAGTTGTCATTATCACACGATGACGAGTATTATGTCAATCATAAACGGAGGGAACGAGGATTATAATCAGCCCCGGTTTTGAGGTTTTATTCTTCTCGGTCTATTCGGTCCGGCTGCGCGGAGATCATGCCTGAATATCTCGATGTTCTGATCCTCTTCGGTGTGGGGCTTCTGGCGGGCGTAATCAACGTGATGGCCGGGGGCGGCTCCAGCCTCACTCTGCCTGCCCTTATTTTTATCGGACTCGACAGCTCTCTGGCGAACGGCACTAACCGTATAGGGATACTCCTCCAGAGCATAACCGCGACCCTAACATACCGTAAGGCGAAAATTTCCGAAATCGAAAAGAGCGTCAAGCTCTCATTGCTCACGCTTCCGGGGGCTGTGCTGGGGGCGCTCGTATCGCTCAAGTTAAGCAACGAGTGGTTCGACCGTATCCTCGGCCTCGTTATGATAGGGATAATAGTGTCTATGCTGATACCGCAGAAATTCGAAGTTATTACAAACGGTGAAAAGAAGTCGTGGCTCATATACCCCGTGATGCTGGGCATCGGCTTTTACGGAGGCTTCATTCAAGTCGGAGTGGGTTTCTTAATAATGGCGGCATTTTATCATCTCCTCAATATGGACCTCATACGCGTGAACATGCACAAGGTGTTCGTAACCATGCTCTTTACAGTCCCGGCCCTGATCATATTCATCTGGACCGGGAATGTAGACTGGGTGCTCGGCCTTTGTCTCGCGGCCGGGAATGCCCTGGGCGGCTGGTGGGCGGTGCGCTTCTCTATCAAGGGCGGGGAGAGGATTATCCGCTACGTCATGGTCCTCGCGATCTTTATAATAGCGTTAAAGTTGCTCGGAATTATCTAAAGATATATAGTTTGGTTCATGGATTCCGGAGAGATCGCCCGAGAGATTCGCGCGCGCGCAAAAACCTTCCCTTATATTATAGCGATCGACGGGACTATAGGGAGCGGGAAAAGCTACCTGGGCGGGGTATTGAAGGATGCCCTTTCCCCCGGCGCGCTCCTCATCACGATGGATTTATTCGTCTCTGTACCCCGGTCTGAATGGAATAGAAAAATTGAGGAAGGTAATATACACCTCCGCGGCTGGTACGATATCGGCAAGGTAAAAGAAACGCTCCTTTCGATAAGGTCAAATAAGATCTTCGATGCCTCGGGTTTTTACGATGTCGAAACTGGCAATCTTTGTAAACGGATTACTATCGACACGGTAAAGTACGGATATTTCATACTGGAAGGACTCTTTTCTTTAGACGACGAGCTCGACGGGCTCGTTGATTTAGGAATCTTTGTGGACACGTCTGTGGACGTCGCGCTCGCCCGGGCCCAATCGAGGGACGAATCGAAGCGTCACCTCGACCCCCACGGGTGGCTCGAGAAGAAGGAGATATACTACGACGGCTATCTCCCCTACATTGATAAGCACAGAAAGAAAGCCGATCTGATAATCGACGGGTGACGGACTCTCACGCCTTGAAGTCGGGCTCGTCTTTCCCGAGATAGACCGACATGGCCCCGCCTTCGACGAATATGGTCTGTCCCGTAATATACGATGCCTCGTCCGTCGCGAACATCACGGCGGGCGGTACCATGTCTTCCGGCGTGCCCCTTCTCCCCTCCGGTATGCCCTTTGTCATGTAATCGTCGTATTCAGGGTTTTTGGACGCGGAGAGCGGCGTGATCGTGGAGCCCGGGCCTATGCAGTTAACCGTTATGTTGTAATGGGCGAGGTCGACCGCCATCACCCTCGTCACGTTTATCAGCGCCCCTTTCGCCGCGTGGTAGGCGATCGAGACCGGGTGCATGTCCATCGCGCCCGCAACTGAGCCGATATTTATTATCCTTCCGGGAGTCCCCTGCTTGATGACCTGCCTGGCGAAGCTCTGGGAGAGGAAAAAGACGCTCTTTAGATTTATATCCATCATTTTATCCCAGTCCTCGGGCGTCACGTCGAATACTGTCTCGCGCCTCGCATAGCCCGCGTCATTCACTAATATATCGACCTTGCCGAATGTGTTTATTGTCTTGTCGAGCAGCTCCTGATGCTTCCCGAGGTCGGAGACGTCGAGAGTATAAT
Organism: Thermodesulfobacteriota bacterium; assembly: GCA_035455615.1. Taxonomy (GTDB): domain Bacteria; phylum Desulfobacterota_D; class UBA1144; order Nemesobacterales; family UBA2774; genus 2-12-FULL-53-21. The sequence goes on along the minus strand of DATIET010000249.1, from coordinate 20,207 downwards.
ACATGGCCTGGCCTCCGAGGCCCTCGATTTCCCTTACCACCTCAAGGCAAGGGTCCTCATGCAGGGCGGCTATTGCGACTTTAGCCCCTTCCCTGACATATCCGAGCGCAATCGCCTTCCCTATGCCCGAAGATCCCCCCGTTATAATCGCTACTTTATCTTTTAGTCTCATCCTGTTAACCTCGTTCTTTGATTTGTCGCGGCAATCAAGGAAATTTAAAAGCTCAAACCGGCGTGCCGGCTTTGCTGGTTAAAATATAACAGGCACCCGGCTAATAAAATTCATACTATAATTGTGTATAAAATGGAAGAGCCAAACAATAATCGGGAAGTGAGACGCTGCTGCCGCTCACGATAATTAAGTGGAAGAGGAATAATGAAAGCGGAAATCGTTAATTTGCTGGGTCATAGCGTTTTCGTCAGGTACAGGATAAAGGAAAACGGCAAGCCCCCTCTACTGTTCATACACGGGATCGGCGAATCCGGGAGATGCTTTTTCGATGCCTATGGCCTGTTGTCCGATTATTCAGTCATCGTCCCCGACCTGCTCGGGTTTGGTAAGAGTGAGAAGGTTAAAGACGATCCCGATTATTCTTTCTCGAACCAGCTCGGGATTCTCGGTGAGCTGATCGATTATTTCGACCTGAGAGATATCATAATCGTCGGCCATTCTTACGGCGGCGTGTTAGGGACGTTCATGTGCGGGGATGATGAGAAACGCAGGATTAAAAAATTCGTGAACATCGAAGGATGCATAACGCGTGACACCTTGGTCTTATCGACGAATGCTGTGAGGGCGCTCGGGCAATTGAATCACGACATGCCGGAATTCGGCAAATGGCTCCACGAAGGAGGTTTCAAAAAGATATTACTTGAGGATAATGAGAGCGCTTCGACCATAAAGTATTTCGATTCCGTGATCGAGTGCGACCCTGAGGCTTTTGCTCAGACGGCGACGGAATTGGTACGGAGGACCGAAAGCGAGGACGAGATTGGCAATAATGAAATTTCGCTTGCGTATAAGGGGCTCGAATTGCCCAGAATCTTCTGTGCCGGAACTAGGCCTGCTATGGATTCGACAAAGGGCTTTTTATCCGGAAATAATCTTGAATGTAGGGAGTTTAATGTGGCCTCCCACTGGGTTATGCTCGATCGGCGTGAGGAGTTCTACGCGTTTCTGGACGGGTTCATAAGAGCCTAGACAGGCCGTTATAGCCTGACTCCGAACCCTTTTCTCGAAGGTTTTCTGGTTCAGGTTATGAAGAGCCTGACGGAGAGTGTATTATATTTACGGAGAATAGTTATGCGTGTAATAGTTGCCAAACCGAGGGGTTTTTGCGCGGGCGTGGACCGAGCGATCGAAATAGTCGAGCGGGCGCTCGAGATGTACGGCCCGCCGATATACGTGCGCCACGCGATTGTCCATAACAAGCGCGTGGTGGAGTCCCTCAAGAATAAGGGGGTCAGGTTTGTCGAGGAGCTCGCCGAGATCGACCGCAAAGGGGCGAAGGTGATATTCAGCGCCCACGGCATAAGCCCCGCAGTAAGGGAGGAAGCGGAGATGAGAAAGCTCGACGTCGTCGACGCGGTTTGCCCGCTCGTGACGAAGGTCCATAACGAAGTCAAGCATTATGCCGACATGGGGTACACGATTATCCTTATCGGGCATAGGAACCACGTCGAGGTCATAGGGACGAGCGGCGAAGCCCCCGAGAGGGTCGTAGTAGTGGAGTCGGTCTCCGAAGCCGAGGAGGTCGTCCTCGAAGACCCGGACAGGGTCGCCTATGTAACGCAGACGACATTGAGCGTCGACGACACAAAAGAGATACTGGAAGTTTTAAAGAGAAGGTTCCCGAAGATAATGAGTCCGTCCAAGCTCGACATATGCTACGCCACTCAGAACAGGCAGGACGCGGTTAAGGCCCTTGCCGCGCAGGCGGATATTATATTCATTATGGGCTCGCCCGAAAGCTCCAATTCGAACCGTCTCGTCGAGGTCGCAAAATCGAACGGGGTCAAGAATGCGTATCTTATCGAAGGGGCGGATAATCTCAGAAGAGAGATGTTCCGGGAAGACATGGTCGTGGGGTTGAGCTCGGGCGCTTCTACGCCCGAGACGGTCGTTCTCGAGGTAATTTCCCGTCTCAGGGAATTCGGGGCCGACGAAGTAGAGGAGTTAGACGGCAAGGAAGAGCATACGAGGTTCCCGTTTCCCGATACGATCCAGTTTAAAACGGCGTCGAGGGGCGTTTAGCCGGTCTTTACGAATCAGTCCATACCGAATATATACACATCAGGTGCTGCCCGTCCTTATACGGATTTATTCAATCGCAGTCTATCTCGGTAAGAAGCCCGGTTTCGATTTCATAAATAAATCCTGAGACGGTAACGCCCTCGGGTGTAAGGGGATGTTCCCTCAGCCTCTTTACGTCGTCCTTTATGCTCTGCATCCTGTCCCTTATAGTGAGCCAGTTCATGTAATCCCCTTCGCTCGTTTTATGCGGTTCCCCCGCTAATTCCGCCATCTTTTCGTTAGTGAGGTTCTCTATTCCGCATCCCGTGTGGTGGATGACGAGCCATTCGCTCGTGCCTACGAGTCTGTTTGAGATCACGAGCGACCTGATCGCGTCGTCGCTCGCCCTCCCGCCCGCGTTCCGGACGATATGCGCGTCCCCCGTCCCCAGGCCCGCAAGACGCATGGGCTCGATGCGCGCGTCCATGCATGTCAGGATCGCAATTTTCCTCGCGGGGACTATCCCCATCTTCCCCTTATCGCCAAATTCCTTCGCGTACTCCCTGTTGGCGGCTATAATCCGCTTTATATTCTCGCTCATCGTGTCTCCTGAACCGACCCCGGACATCAGGGGGTCTCTGGTTCCGTTGAGATAAATTTATTAGCGTTTTTTAAAACGGGGGTGGTTAATTCAAAAATTCCCTCAGCACTCCACTTCGCTCGGAGCCCGCCAGTTTGGTGAGGGCGTCCTTTTCGATCTGCCTGATCCTCTCCCGGCTTAGGCCGTACTTGTCCGCAATCTGCTCGAGCTTGTGGTCGTTTTCATAATCGATCCCGAACCTCATCATGAGCACGTCCTTCTCCCTCTCGGATAATAATTCGAGCGAGTCCCTGACCTCGTCGTTGATCGACCGGAGTGTCAGATAATATTCGGGCCTCTTGGCGTTGGGGTCGGACGTGATATCGAGATATGATTTGGAATCCTCGTTCCCGGGAAGGAGCTCGAGGGGCACTACGAGATCGTTTCCCTTTAGTATCGTGCTTACGGCATCGATGGGGATATTCGTTTCATTTGCGATCTGCTCGGGCATCGCGTTCTTATCCGTATTGTGTTCGAGCTTCGCTTTTGCCCTGAATACCTTCGCAGCCAGCTCCTGCAGATAAACCGGTATGAGTATTATATGCGTCTGCTCCATCACGGCTCTGGATAAAGACTGGTGTATCCACCATGATGCGTACGTGGAGAACTTGAATCCCTTCGTATGGTCGAATTTCGTTACTGCCTTCATGAGGCCGATGTTCCCTTCCTGGATCAAGTCCGTGAGAGGCAGCCCCCTCCCGGTGTATTTGTTTGCGAGCTCGATTACGAGTCTCAGGTTAGACTTGATGAACTTATCCTGAAACTGCTTCGACCTTGCGGTATATGACCTGCCGAGGGCGTCGAGTATACTCTCGTCCCTCGGCGGGGTTCCGTTCCCCCGCTTTGGTTTATTATTTAAACGCCCCGTGATTTTTTTCGCCCTGGTTTCGCAAAACTTTATCTTTGCCGCGAGAACCGCTTCGTCCCGCTTGCTGAGCAGTGTCTCATCGTTGAGCTCTTTAAAATATGCGTAGAGCAGCCTGTAATTGGGGTCGGTAATATCCCTACCGCTTTTGAAAAACTTACCCCCGGGTTTTTCCTCTTCAGGCTCCCCTTCTTCATAACCGGAAAAATCCTCTTCGTCCGATAAGTCTTCCGTGTCGAGGTCCGGGCTCTCGAGGTCGCTTTCGTCGTCTATGTATTCCAGCTGCTTTAGCTTCATGGCGGTTAAATTCCCTGTACGAATTTAATGCTTAGTATACCTAATATTTAGGCTACCTAAACAATAATACTAAAAAAATTTATAATATCAATTGAGAGTTTTTTTGAAGTGAGGGCATTCTTTACAGATTTCTTCTTCGCTCAGGAGTATGTGAAGGTTTTCACAATAGTGGGGTTTAAGCTCTCCTAAGTGTCTGTCTCTTTTGAAGAAACAGCATTCTGTACAGATATCGCCCGAGAATATCAATCCCTTTTCCATGAGTTTGTCGGAAATGGCGAGTAAAAGCTTCTCAAGGATCTTCTGTTCCTGGGGATCGAATTCCCTGACTATTTCTTCGATTTCATAACCGATATCTTCTATATCCCCGACAACCCTTACCCCATCCGCCGTGAGGGATATGTGCACCCTCCTCCTGTCTTCAGGGCCCCGCGACCTCAATATGAGGTTTTTCCTTTCAAGCGAGTCGATTACGCCGCTCGCAGTCGCCGGAGTGCAGGTCAGGTACCTCGCCAAATTCCCTATCGTGATCGCGTCTTTTCTGGTGTAATTGATGAAAAGGAGTGACTTTACCTGGGCGGGCGTAAGGTGCTCGAGCCTGCTTTTATCCCAGAAGAGGTTCTTTACCGCCTGTCCGATATGGAACAGGGTTCTCGTTATCTGACCGCCTATATTATTCTGCCTGTATACAGGATCGAAAATGGACATACACTCTGCCTTACATTTAGCATACCTAAACATTTATAAAATTCACAAAAGCCAATAACTATAATATTTCGCAATATCCTGCGGGATGCGGATAGGAGACTTAGGGCCGCGGTCAAGCTTTGTATATGACAGGCTCCCCGTATAGTATTCTTTTTGCCCTCTCGTAGGATTCGACTGTCCCTATGTCTATCGCCTCACCCTCGGCACGAATGGCGTATATTTCGTCATGTTTGGCCAGATACGATATGAAGTATCCGATCTCGTCCCGCGCATCGGGCGTCGACAGGTATGCATGAATAATATTGAGCGCTCCCGGTTTAAGAAAGTAAAGTGCGGGGCATGCAAGGTTTGACGGCGGCGCCTCGGGCTTTTCATGGAATGCGAGAACGCGGTCCTCCTCGCCTAGTTCGAGCACCCCCGTTTTTCTCAACTTCTTCACGTCATCGGTCTTAAGAGCGAGGACGCAGCTCTTATCGCCGCTCAGGAATTTTTCCCAATAGGGCTCGAGCGGGAAGCGGAAGATGTTGTCGCCCGCCGCGACGACCGTTCCTTTGCTCTCCGCGACGCAGCTCACCGCGAATCCGAGATCCCCCGCAGCGCCCAGCCTTTTCTCCGCCAGTTCTACTCCGTCGTTCAGTATATGCAGGCTCATCCCCCGCTCCGTTACCGCCCCGCCGTTCTTTTCGCCCCACTCGAGAAAGTGCCCGAAGAAGCGGTCGTTCGTTACGATTGCGATGGAATCAAGCCCACTGAAATCGAGTATTTGTGCGATCAGGTGGTCGATGACAGGCTTGCCCCCGACATTGAGGAGGGCTTTCGGCAAATCTTTCGTGAGCGGCCACATTCTCGTCGCGAAGCCCGCGCAGAGCAGGATCGCGTTCATATGAGCCTTATACCGTCGTCTGATTCGGCGAAATATGCCGCTGCGTTCATACCCGTCTCCGGGTGCCGTTCTTTATATCGTTCGAGGATCCCGTCAGCCGAATCATCCGGGAAGTCTCTTCTCACAAAGGCGGTAACGGACCCGCCGTACCCGCCTCCGTTCAACCTGCTCCCGTAAACACCCTCGGTCGTGCTTATGATCTCCTGGAGCGATTCGAGCTCGGGGCCGCCGACCTCGTAATTTACGAACGAGCTCTCGCAGGATTCGTTCATCAGACGCCCGAAAGCGCTCACGTCGCCCCTGTTCCACGCGGCAACCCCCATCGTCACGCGCTCCGATTCGGCGAAGAAATGCTCGGCCCTCTTCCTGAGCTCCTCCGGGAGCTTGGGCGATTTTTCACGAAACACGGTTTCGGGAATATAAGAGAGCGTCTTCGCCGATCTAAGTCCCCCCATTATCCCGAGTAGCCCCGCCGCCTTTCTGCATTCCTCGACGCGCGTGTTGAACCCCGATGACGTGAGCTCGCGCGGTATCCCCGAATATACGATCAATATTTTAAAGTCTTCCCAGTTTTTGGGCCTCGGATAAGCCGCCGTATGCCCGGTAACCGTATCTATGTACAAGAGGCTGTCTTTTTTGCCGTAAACGATCGAGGACTGGTCGAGTATACCGTTTGATAGTCTGAGATAATCGTTCTCGATCCTCCTGTCGAGCTCGACATACTCCTCAGGCCCGAGCTCCAGATCGTTCGCGTAAGCGAGCGCTTTAAGGTATGCGAGCCCTGAGGAAGCGGACGAGCTCAAGCCGGCCGAGGGGAGCGTGCCCGAGAGAGCGCCCGTGAACCCTCTCAGTATCCCGCGGTGCCCGCCGAGCGCTTTCGCCGCCCCCATCGCGTATCTGCCCCAGTCGTCCCTGCCGGGGGATTTTATGCTGTCGATGTCGAATTCGGTCACCCCCGGGTAGTTCATACTGTAGAGCCTCACCCTTTTTTCGTCGATCGGGGTGAACGCAAGCACGCTCCGGGCGTCTATAGTCATCCCGAGCACAGGGCCCCCCTGGTGGTCGATGTGCGCGCCTAAGGGGGAAATACGGTAAGGGGACACCACTATCTTGAGGCGGGAATCGTTAAAGCTTTCTCTTCTCTTTAAATATGCTGCGGCATCTTCTATTTGTGTTTCAAGTGCTATGAATTCCATTACGCATATCCGGGTTGTGACGATCAATCAGTCAGCAGTGAAAAGCGATGTATCTCGTTCTGAAGCCTGTAGAGGCTATAGTATATCCCTTTTCTCTCGAGCAGGCCCGCATGCGTGCCTATCTCCGAGATCTCGCCCTTATGTATGACCATGATCCTGTCGGCGTGCCTTACGTTAGATAGCCTGTGGGCGATTATCAGCGTCGTCTGGTCGCGGGTCTCGTTCCCGAGCGCCTTCTGAATATTCCTTTCGATCCGCGCGTCGATATTGGAGGTCGCTTCGTCTAGTATCAGTAATTTCGAGCTCTTCGAAAATGCCTGTCCCAGCGAGACGAGCTGCTTTTCTCCTGATGAGATAGTATTCCCGTTCGCCTCTATCCGGTCTATCTTTATCGCCTTCGAGAATTCGTCTTGCTCCGTATCGGAAATATTCTTCCCGTAGAGAAACAGGTCCTGGAATACCGCCGAGATGCTCCCCCTCAGAAATTCCGGGCTCAACTCCCTTATGTCCCTGCCGCCGAAGAGAATCTGCCCTCTCTCCGCGTCGTAGAATCTGAGTATCAGATTGACAATAGTCGTCTTGCCCGACCCCGTAAGCCCGACCAGCGCCACTGTCTCTCCGGGCTCTATCGTGAACGATACGTCCTTGAGTACCCAGTCTTTGTCGTTATACGAGAACCACACGTTCTTAAATTCGAGCTTGCCTGTTACGGACACCTCCCTTTCACCCTCCTTTTGCTCCGGTTTCACGTTTACGAGCTCGTAGAGGTTTTCGCTCGCGGCTGCTGCGGACTGGAATATGTTGTACCTTTCGGCAAGCTCCATGATGGGACGGAAAAGCATTCTCACGTAGTAAAGATATGCGAGCAGGGCACCGATCGTGAGTTCGAGCTTGAGCACGCTGAGACCCCCGTACCAGAGTATAAAAGCGACCGTGAATACGCTCATGAATTCGATAAACGGCCTGAACGTCGCGTACACCCACAGCTGGTCCATGTTCGCCTTGAAGTTTTCCTTGTTGGTCTCCTTGAACTTCTCGAAATTTTCCACTTCCCTGTTATAGAGCTTTATCAGCACGATCCCCCTGACGCTCTCCTGGACGAATGCGTTCAGCTTCGCGATCGACCTCCTTACGTCCCTGTAGACGGTCTTGAGCCTCATTCTGAAGAGGCCCGCGAAGAAGAACATCAGCACCGTAAAACCTGCGACAAAGAGAGTGAGCTCCCTGTTCATATAGAACATCACTATGAAGACACCCACGACTACGAGGACGTCTTTAATAAACTGTACGGCCACCGACGTGTACATTTCGTTAATCGCGTTGACGTCGCTGGTCACCCTGGTCGTCAGCCTGCCCACGGGGTTCTTGTCGAAGAATGTCTGCGGAAGGCTAAGTACGTGGGAGAATACCTCGGTCCTCATCCTGTGCATTATCCTGTGTCCCGAATAGTTAAGGATGTAAGTGAAGAGCGAGCTCAGGATAAATATCCCGGTGAGACACCCGAACACGACGGTCGATAAAAAAATCACTTCCCTTATATCTTCGCTTCTCAGCACGAGGAGGTCGTTCCTGCCGAGCTTCTTGAGAGACGTGTAGCTTATGTAGTGGACGTCACCGGCCCGTTTAAAGAGAGCGCTGTTCTCCTTAATGATTTCATTTGCGCGGGCGAGCTTGTCCTTATCGAAACGGGCGGGGTCTATGACGAGATATCTCTCTTCCGGCACGGTCCCCAGTTTTTCGAGGTCGTTCCTGTCGGCGTTGTCGATACCCGACATGTCGATGAGGTAGGAATTAGCTCCCATGGGAATCACCAGGCCCGGGTATCTGTCCCTGACGGATTTCTCGAATTCCCTGTCCTTCTCGCTAGCTCTGAACCGGGCGATACCCCACGCCGGGTAGATGTACTTATCTACGGCGATTTTGGTTATGTAGGGGACCGAGAGCTCGAGGAAAGCGGTCAGGATCATGAGCGCTAGGGCGGCCGTCATCAGAGCCCTGTGGGGACCCGTGAAGCCGTAAAGCCACTTGATTATGTTGAGGTCCTCGGTCCCCTTCCCCCTTCTTGATTCCTCGCTTTCCGTCACTGCCAACGTATTTTCTCCCCGGACACGTACCAGGCGCTATTTTACGATATAGTTTAACCGGCGGTAATATTTCTTCGGGATTTAAGCGGTCGTCCTTCTTCCCCTTTGTAAAGAAAACTCATCTTCAGTAGTATAATTCTATTCGCTCGTTACAGAAAATCAAAACCGCCACTGACAGTATGCCGATCGCTGTCGGACGGTATCTTATCAATTATGCCGGAGGCATTTATGATTAAGCACATAGTAATGTGGAGGCTCAAGGATTTCGCTGCCGGGGCTTCTAAAGAGGAGAACGCGAGGAAGCTGAAGGAATCCCTCGAGGCGTTAGACGGGGTCATAGACGAAATTGCGGCTATTGAGGTCGGGATAAATTTTAATGTCTCCCCCGCAGCCTTCGACGTCGTTTTATATTCGGAGTTCGAGGACAGGGAAGGGCTCCAGGCTTATCAGAGCCATCCCGAGCATCTCAAGATCGTCGATTTTGTGGGCGAGATACGTTCGGACAGGGCAGTGGTCGATTACGAATACTGAATTGCGGAAGACTTATAATCCTGAAACCATTCCCTTTCCCCTTAAGTACCTGGGTCTCGATGTGGAATAGGGGTTTATATTCAAGCCTGACGTTTCCCCTTGCCTGAGCTTTGCCGCTCCGAGAGCGCCTATCATCGCGGCGTTATCGGTGCAGAATGCCGGAGACGGTATGCGGAGGGTTATCCCCTCCTCCCCGAACCTCTCTTTAGCAAGCGCCCTGAGGCGGGAATTGCACGCCACCCCTCCCGCAATTACCACCGACCCGACGCCGGATTCTTTGGCGGCCAGGAGCGTTTTCTCGGTCAGCGTCTCCGCAATCGCCTCCTGGTAGCTGGCGCATATGTCTCTTAGCCGCTCTTCGCCGGGGTCGGGGTTCTTTCGCAAGTGATAAACGAGAGAAGTTTTGAGCCCGCTGAAACTGAAGTCCAGAGTCGACGTGCCCTTAAACGGCCTCGGAAAGTGTATTGCCTCCGGGTTTCCCTCTTTCGCTAGTCTGTCTATCGCCACTCCCCCGGGATATTCGAGCCCGAGCACCTTGGCCGCCTTGTCGAACGCTTCCCCCGCCGCGTCATCCCTCGTCTTTCCGATGAGCTCGAACTCCGTATAGCTCTTCACGAGGTATAAGCTCGTATGTCCGCCCGATACGACCAGGCCCACGAACGGGAACTCCGCGTCGTGCTCGAGGTGCACCGCGGACAGGTGCGCCTCCAGGTGGTTCACGCCGATGAGAGGGACGCCGAGTCCGTACGCGAACGCCTTCGCCGTCGAAAGCCCCACCATGAGGGATCCGATGAGCCCCGGCCCGTTCGTGACCGCTATACCCTCGATCTCTTCCCTTTCCCTGCCGGCGGAGCTGAGCGCCTTTTCGATGACCGCGAGAATCAGCTCGACGTGTTTTCTCGATGCGATCTCCGGAACCACGCCGCCGTATTCTTTATGGATATCGACCTGGGACGCGACTACGTTCGAAAGGGCTCTCTTTCCGCCCTCGATAACGGCGGCTGCCGTCTCGTCGCACGACGTCTCTATGCCGAGAATTAAATTATGCATGCCCATTAGTTTACAGGAGGCTTGGACGTTCACAAATTCCGGCTTTCATTGCGCTTTCCCGCCGTTACTTTTATACTATATTTTAACGGTCTGGCTCTGTCGTTTTGCGTATTTACATCGAATTAAGGGAGTCTTTAGTCCTATGGGAATATCCATAAAGAGGGAAAGGATACCGGATCAGGCGCTCATATCGCGCGACCCCTTTCCGAAATCGGGAAAGGTCCACGTGAAGGGGACGCTCCATGATATAAGCGTGGCGATGCGTGAGATCGAGCTCGAGGATTCGTACCCGGCGCCTGGCGCGGGGAAAAAGCCGCACGAGAGGAAGGTTTCCATTACAGTTTATGATACGAGCGGTCCCTACACCGACCCGGATGCGGACATAGACGTACACAGAGGGTTATGCCCGCTGAGGGAGAAATGGGTGCTCGGCCGCGGGGACGTCGAAACCCTCCCCGATTTTTCCTCGAAATATGCGAGGGGAGACGCGGGCGGACCAAAGATACTGGGCATCAAATTCAAGAACATGAGGAAACCGCTCAGGGCGAAGGCGGGTGCGAATGTGACGCAGATGCATTACGCGAGGAAAGGGATTATAACCCCGGAGATGGAATATATAGCTATAAGGGAAAACCAAAGGATCGAAGAGCAGCGGGAGACGCTGGGGGCGCTCGCGAAGTTCCACAGGGGAGAGAGCTTCGGGGCCGCTATGCCCCGGACGCACATCACTCCCGAATTCGTACGAAAGGAGGTCGCCCTCGGGAGGGCGATAATCCCCTCCAACATCAACCACCCCGAATCGGAGCCGATGATAATAGGCAGGAATTTCCTGGTCAAGATAAACGCGAACATCGGGAATTCCGCGGTTACCTCGAGCATCGAGGAAGAGGTCGAGAAGGCCGTCTGGGCGTGCAGGTGGGGCGCCGACACCATCATGGACCTGTCGACCGGAAAGAATATCCATGAGACGAGGGAGTGGATAGTGCGTAACTCCCCCGTACCCGTCGGCACAGTCCCCATATACCAGGCCCTCGAGAAGGTAGAGGGGAAGGCCGAGGACCTCACTTGGGAAATTTTCAGGGATACCTTGATCGAGCAGGCTGAGCAGGGAGTTGATTACTTTACGATCCACGCGGGGGTCCTGCTCGGATACATACCGCTCACCGCCGGAAGGGTGACCGGGATAGTATCGAGGGGCGGCTCTATTATGGCCAAGTGGTGCCTCTCCCACCACAGGGAGAGCTTCCTCTACACCAACTTCGAAGAGATGTGCGAGATCATGAAGGCCTACGACGTCGCGTTCTCCCTCGGAGACGGGCTCAGGCCGGGCTCGATCGCCGACGCCAACGACCAGGCCCAGTTCGCGGAATTAAAGACGATAGGAGAGCTCACGGATGTCGCGTGGAAGCACGACGTCCAGGTTATGATCGAAGGCCCCGGGCACATCCCCATGCACATGATAAAGGAGAACATGGACAAGCAGCTCGAGTATTGCCGCGAAGCCCCGTTCTATACGCTGGGACCCCTTACCACGGACATAGCGCCCGGATACGACCATATCACGTCGGCCATCGGCGCGGCGATGATAGGGTGGTACGGTACTGCCATGCTATGCTACGTCACCCCGAAGGAGCACCTCGGGCTCCCGAACAAGACGGACGTTAAAGAGGGCGTGATCGCCTACAAGATAGCCGCCCATGCCGCGGACCTCGCGAAGGGACATCCTGCGGCCCAGATAAGGGACAACGCACTCAGCAAGGCGAGATTCGAGTTCAGGTGGAACGACCAGTTCAACCTCTCTCTCGATCCCGATACCGCCCGTGAATTCCACGACGAGACGCTCCCCGCAGAAGGCGCCAAAGTGGCCCACTTCTGCTCCATGTGCGGACCCAAGTTCTGCTCCATGAAGATTACCCAGGAAGTAAGGGAGTATGCGGAAAAGCACGGCTTTTCGGAGACGGAAGCGGTGAAGAAGGGCATGGAGCAAAAATCTAGAGAGTTCGGCGATTCGGGCGGCAAGATATATATCCCTGCCGATGAATAATCCGGAATTTCGGTTTGGCGCTACTCCTGATTCCCGACAGGCGGGCGGATTAATTTCAACAAACTGACGGAAAGAGATTCACAGCCCGCACCCGCCTTTTTCCAGCATTTAATTCGCGAAACTCGTAATCCGGTCGGCTATAGCGGATCCATATCATCTGAAAAACGGGAAAAAGAACCCTCCTCCGCCCCCGCCGAAGCCCCCAGAGCTTCGCTTGATTGTTTGGGTTACGCGGTTCGTGATCTTGCAGGCGGTCGAGCTCTCAACTCTCGATTGCACGTAAAGCTTCCTTCCGCCCAGACTCCGTGACAGACTGACGTTTATGGTGGCTTTCCCTGTCGAATCCGCGACGGCGGAACCGAGAGAGACCGGCGACCTCATATTAAGGGCTTTCCCTCTGCATACGCCGGATGAAATAGTCGTCGTCCCGTTGGTCCTTGAATAGTAGAACCTGACGATCGACCCTCGCTGAGCCCCTGTAACAGTCAGGGAGTTCCTGACGCCGGCTGTTCCCGGATTAAATGAGGAAAGGGTAGCGTTTGCTGAAGGGGGCGCGGTAGGTATAGGAGTCGGCGCCGGTGTGGGAACGGGCGTGGGAACCGGCGTGGGTTGAGGTACTGAGTTCTTGTCCACGATCTTGAAAATCTCCCCGTCCCTGTCGACTATGTACAACTCCCCCTTATCGTCCTCGCCGAATGACGAGATATTGTTGATGGTCTCTCCGGTAATCGGCTTGAGCTCAGCAGTACGGTCCGTGAATTGGGATACGGTGCTGCCGCTCCTGACGAAGGACCATATCTTTCCCGTACAGAAATCGGCGAAGAAATACGTCCCGTCCAGGTCGGGTATCGCCGCTCCCCTGTACACATATCCTCCGGTTATGGAGCAATTCCCCCCGGAATGAGTGTAATCGTGTAGTGGAATGGTAAGAGCGGGTGAATTGCAAGTGCATCCGGAAAGGCCCGTACAGTCTTTTCCTTCCATGCACCGCCAGCCGTAGTTCTCCCCGCCCTGACTGTTCCCCGGCTGGAAGCTTATTTCCTCCTTCGCCCCCTGTCCTACGTCCCCGACGTAGAGGTCGCCGTTCAACCTGTCGAAGCTGAACCGCCACGGATTTCTAAAACCCAGCGCCCAAATCGTGTCGAGGAAATCGGGGTCGTCGTCGAAGGGGTTGTTCGCGGCGGCTGTGAACGTATTTCCGTTTCCGACGTCGATTCTCAGCATCTTCCCGAGCTCTGTATCGCCGTCCTGCGCCCTGTTACCCGGATCAAAAGAACTCCCTCCGTCCCCGAGGCCGATGTACAGGTGGTCGTCGTTCGGACTGAACGCGAGCATGCCTCCGTTGTGGTTCGAAAAGGGCTGGTCGACGGTCATCACGATCAGCTCGCTCGACGGGTCCGCGACGTCCGGGTTTGCGGAAACCTTGTAGCGGGCGATGACAGTGTCTCCGGAGTTGTCCGTATAGTTGACGTAGAAATAACCGTTTGACGCATAATTCGGGTGAAACGCGAGTCCGAGGAGGCCGCCTTCGCCGCCGCTTCCGACCTTGGGGTCGATATTTAAAAATGGCGCGGCGAGTACGATTCCGTTCTTTATTATCTTGATTGTCGCCGAGCTCTGTTCGACTATGAAGAGGCGGTTCGTATCACCCGCGGGGGACGTCAGGTAGAGGGGCTCGGAGAAACCCCCCGCTACTTTAACGGTGGTCAGTTCCGCGCCCGTCGAATTATATGCGGAGAAGATAGTGAATAAGGCAATTATCAGGAATTTCAGATACTCGCCCATTGCATAAAACCCCCCGTTTCAGTCCCTTTATCCGAGGCTAAAAAAGGAGTTGCGACGTATCCGCACACTCGTCCCTACTTCGGTAACCAGTCTACCTTAGGCCATTTTAAGCCCTTAGGTCTCGGGTTTTGCGTCCCACCTTTTCAGATGGTTTGCCTTTTCGGATGAGGACCTTACTTTGTATATGCAAATAATATCACCATTATATATTGTAATCAACAACAATTTATCATGTGTTAAGTGACAATTCCGTACGGTTGCCCTTGCGGATTATTCGGTCATATTGTTATATTGACACGTGCGGCGGAGCCGTGATACGGCCCGGCCTGTTAATCGAACCATGCCAGGGAGGACGTCGATGAGCGTCAGGAAGTTCAGAGCACTCGTAGTCGAGGAGACGGGGGAGAATAAATTCGAGAGGTCGATCAAGGACAGGTCTACGGAAGAGCTTCCGGGCGGAGAGGTGCTGATCCGGGTTCATTACTCTTCGCTTAACTATAAAGACGCCCTTTCCGCGACCGGGAACAAGGGCGTAACGAAGAATTACCCTCACACGCCGGGTATCGACGCGTCGGGTGTTGTGGCTGAGAGCTCTGCGGGTGAATTTACGCCCGGGGAAGATGTGCTGGTCACGGGATACGATCTGGGCGCCAACACTTCCGGCGGTTATGGGGAATATATACGCGTGCCCGCCGGGTGGGTGGTAAAGCTCCCCGAGGGGCTTTCATTGAGAGACAGCATGATTTACGGCACGGCGGGGTTCACGGCCGCACTCTCCGTTTACAAAATGGAAGAACACGGAGTCGTTCCGGGAATGGGGGAGGTTCTCGTTACGGGCGCAACAGGAGGCGTCGGGAGTATAGCTTCGGGCATTCTCGCGAAAGCTGGTTATACTGTCGTCGCATCGACCGGGAAGGCGGACCAGAAGCGGCTCCTCCTCGATCTCGGCGTAAAAGAGGTGATAAGCAGGGAGGATGCCGCGGATACATCAGGACGGGCCCTTCTCAAGGCGAGGTGGGCGGGGGCGGTGGATACCGTCGGGGGGGATATACTCGCTACAGCCATAAAATCCGCCAAGCAGCACGGGGTCGTCACCTGCTGCGGGAACGTGGCTTCCGCGGACCTGCCCATAAACGTCTATCCGTTCATATTGAGAGGGGTCTCTCTCGTGGGCATCGATTCCGCTTATTGCCCCATGGACATAAGAAAAAAGGTCTGGGCCAAGATCGCGGGCGAATGGAAAATAGACAGGCTCGACCTAATCACCACCGAGATCACGCTCGCCGAACTGGATAAAAATATAGAGCTGATTCTCCGGGGCGGGCAGAAGGGGCGGGTCGTCGTCAATATGATGAAGTAGCGTACGGGGGTTCATGATTGCTGCCGGCAGCCTGGCCGGCCCCTGCGTCTCGTTCCGTTGATATAAATTCCCTGGGTTTCCTATCCGCACATCGGTTCAAACCGCTGTGTTTAATTTTTAGAATATGCTGCTTAACTTTTAGGCATGGAATCCCCTATCCTGCCTTGGAACCACCCGTGAACATTCAATCATATTTTATTCCCTAGCTGGTATGTTGTTTGCATCCAATATAAAATAGGCTGGAGGTTCCGCAAAAAAACATGAAAGATAGAGTCCTGAAATTTCGGGTTCTGTCTTTTATGCCTGTGTGAACCGGGAATTTCCATAATTAAAGTTGAATATAAAGGTTTTTGTGTTTCACCTTCACACAAAGGAGGAATTACAATGAGAAAGGTACTTCTTAAGTACTCGTATTTGTTTTTTCCCGTTATCGTATTTTTGTTATGCCTATCATCGCCCGGTTTATCGCTGGCACAGGACGGGCCCGCGATAGACACCGGTGATACGGCATGGATGCTCACATCATCACTTCTTGTGCTGATGATGACGATTCCCGGGCTATTTCTGTTCTACGGCGGCCTGGTTCGTTCCAAGAACGCGCTTGCCACATTTATGCACAGCTTTTTCATCGTGGCGCTGGTGTCCATACAGTGGGTGGTCATCGGCTATACCCTCGCGTTCGGTCCCGATATCTCTCATTTTATCGGCGGACTGGACTTCCTCGGGTTGAAGGGCGTTGGCGCTGCACCGTCCGACGTGTGGGCGACGACCATACCGCATAACCTTTTCATGGTTTATCAGCTTACGTTCGCCGTGATAACCGTTGCTCTTATCACGGGTTCATTCGCGGAGCGTGCAAAATTCAGCACATTTATTGTCTTTGTCCTCCTCTGGACGACGCTCATATACGACCCGCTCGCCCACTGGGTTTGGGGAGGGGGATGGATAGGGGCTATGGGGGCTCTCGATTTCGCGGGCGGAACCGTAGTGCACATAAGCTCAGGCGCCGCGGCCCTCGCGGCGGCGCTGATGTTCGGAAAGAGAGTCGGGTACGGGCGCGAGCCTATGGCGCCTCATTTCCTGCCATACAGCGTGATAGGCGCATCGCTTCTGTGGGTAGGCTGGTTCGGGTTCAACGCCGGGAGCGCGCTGGCCGCTAACGGCCTTGCCAGCACGGCCTTCGTTACCACCAACACCGCTACCGCAGCGGCGGTGCTCGGCTGGGTAGCTGTCGAATGGATAGTGAGAGGCAAGCCCACGGTACTCGGCGCTGCCTCAGGCGCGGTTGCGGGACTCGTAGCCATAACGCCGGCTGCGGGATTCGTGACCCCGATGGCTGCAATAGTTGTCGGGCTCGGCGGCGGGATCTTCTGTTTCTTCGCCGTAAACCTGAGACCTAAGCTCGGTTATGACGATTCCCTGGATGTAGTGGGCGTACACGGTGTAGGCGGGACCTGGGGTGCATTGGCAACCGGATTATTCGCGACTACCGCCGTTAATTCCGCGGGACGCGACGGGCTTTTTTACGGCAATCCCGAGCAACTGTGGATACAGTTTATCGGCGTCGCGGCCACATGGGTATTCTCCTTCGCGGGAACGATGATAATACTGGCTGTCCTGAAGGCGGTCATGGGGTTGAGAGTCTCTCCCGAAAAAGAGGCTGGAGGGCTCGACCTCGGCGAGCACGGGGAGGAAGCCTATTCGGGATTCCAGATGGCTCACGGCTACGGCACTCCCGAGCATGGAGCGAGACTTACAGACGAATAATATCAAGCACGAAAACTCAAGCGGCGGGGTGACTGCATCCCGCCGCTTGTTATTGTGATTCACATCGGCAGTTACCCCACGGTTTTTTTCACCTTCGACATAATCCCCGGGAATAATTAGTGTGAATCTATAATCGGTCACGGATTCCCCGGGCGAGCTTCCCTGAGTATCGGGGTTCATAGTCAGGGACCCACTTCATACTTGAATAATGGAGCCGGAGCGCTTAGATTTTAAATATGATTCGCATTACGCCCCGCATATCACTCGCCGAGAGTGAAATAACAATGGAATTCGTCCGTTCTTCCGGGCCGGGCGGACAGAATGTCAACAAAGTATCGACTGCGGTGGAGCTAAGGTTCGATGCGGCGAATTCCCTGAGCCTCCCTCCCGAAGTGAGGAGCAGATTGATAAAGATCGCCGGCAAGAAAGTCACGAGCGAGGGGGTTCTTATAATCGAAGCTCGGAGGTTCAGGACGCAGGAGAAGAACCGCGGCGACGCTGTAGAGCGCCTGACCGGTCTGATAAGGAAAGCCGCGGTCGAACCCGTTAAAAGGCGTAAGACAAGGCCCACATTTCAATCGAAAGAAGAGAGAATAAAGAGAAAAAAGCGCCGGAGCCGGGTCAAGGAATTAAGAAGACCATTGAGTGCTGCCGCGGATTGATTTTCTCGTGCATGATTGGCGAGGGGGCATTTTGTCGGGAAGTATTTGATCCTCCTGTGAACCTTGGTGCAACAGTAGATCAGAATATATCATCGCACATGAAGCGGTCCCGAGATTTGATAAGACGTATAATCCCGTTACAATAAACGCTTGAGAAGACTCGATATGAGTTCCGACGATACTGATCATAAAAAGTGCAGATGCGGCTACGAGAGGAGCCACCCGTGGATAGTGCCCAAGCCGAGCTACTCGCTATGGGGATGGATCCTGGTCGGGTTCGGTATAAGTCATCCCCCGGTATCGGTAAGGTTCGAGTGTGACAAGTGCGGCGAGGTTTTCGATACGATTACCGACAGTGATTCGCTAAAACACCATATCTACCGCTAGATACAGGAGTATAGTTTCGACGCTCAGGAAAGAATTCCCGCCTCTATAAGAATGCGCCTGCCGCGTCCGGTATAATTGTTCATCGCAGAACGGCATAACATGATCAAACGGTTCTCCGGCCGGTACGTATGCCTTGGTTACTCTCTCGCAGGAGCTGCAGCGCTTGCGCTATGCCTGGCGCTCCTCCCCTCGTGCGATTCGGCGTGCGCGACGGTCCCGCCCGGGGAGCTCGAGAAGATCGGTTCTCTCATATTCAGGAACGAGTGCGGGGGGAAGACCGAGAACCTGACTGCCTGGAACGAAGGCGAAGAATTCGCTTCGCTGGGTATAGGACATTTTCTCTGGTACCCGGAAGGAAAAGAATACCCCTTCCGCGAATCGTTCCCCTCACTCTTCGAATTCATCAAATCGAAGGGCGCTCCGGTCCCGGAATGGATGGACGGGATCGCCCCGTTCGACCTGCCGTGGGGCTCAAGGAGCGAGTTTTACGGCGACTTCGATTCCCCCCGCATGGTATCTCTCAGAAAATTCATGCTCGACACCGTCGCGCTCCAGTCCCTCTACATGGCGGAGCGGATGGAGAATAGCCTGCCGATGATGCTGGAGTCGGCCCCAGCCGGGTCGAGGGACAATATCAGAAAACAGTTCTACCGTGTGTCAGGCACTCCGATGGGTTTTTACGTGCTCGTTGATTACGTGAATTTCAAGGGTGAAGGCACGTCGCTCAAGGAACGGTACAAAGGGCAGGGATGGGGCTTACTCCAGGTGCTCGATAACATGAAGGGGGATGAGGTGGGACCCGCGGCCCTGAGCGAGTTCGCCCGGTCAGCGGAGTCGGTGCTCGAGAGGCGTGTCCGGAATTCCCCTCCCGAAAGGAATGAGAAAAAATTCCTCCCCGGGTGGAAGAACAGGATCAAGACATACGGGCCCGAGAATATCGAATCCTACACCAGGGACGGCGTATAATGCCCGACGCGCCTCAATCGGCGGTAGGCCGCGTATTAGGGGGGATGTACAGGAATCTGGTTTGCGGGCTGATGTGATATTGCGGAAGGGAGTCGGACACAATCCTTTTATTTGTAAATCAAACCATACATAATAATTCAGGTTCGTAACCAAGCGGCGTTATCGTTACTGTTTTTTGTAATACGCGGACACCACATGCGGATATTAGCCCTCGACGTAGGTACCAGGACAATAGGCGTCGCCGTGAGCGACGAGCTCGGTATAACGGCCAACGGGGTAGCCACGATAAAGAGAAAGGAAATAGAGCACGATAAAGCGGAGCTCGGAAAGATCATCGAGCGGTATGCGCCCGGAGAGATGCTCGTAGGCGTTCCTTACAGGAGCGACGGTGGCGTGGGCAAAAGGGGACAGGAGATAATGAAATTCGCCGATATATTAAAGGCCGCCTTTGGCCTCCCCGTCGTTTACTGGGACGAAAGCTTTTCAACCGCCGACGCCGAGCAGTTTCTCATAAGCGCGGACGTCGGGCGGAAGAAGAGGAAGCGGGTGATAGACAAAATGGCCGCCGTGTATATACTAGCCGAATACCTCGAGTCCAAGAGGCCTGTGAAGTAGTGAGGGGACCTGCGAACGATGCCATACGCACTGGCTAACGGTATGAATATTTATTACGAGGTTTACGGTGAGGGGTACCCTGTCGTACTCATCGGGGGTCTCGGAAGTCAGGTCGGGAGCTGGGCGACGCAGGTGCC